>CAMAVQ010000003.1 GCA_945861755.1 Gemmatimonas phototrophica | reverse complement strand
ACGAGAAGGAGCCATCCGCGTCCCTGTCCGAAATCGACAGATCGAAAGCCAGGACCGCACCAGCCCCTGGAGCACCCCCTTGCGCCCGACCGCCGATTCCATCTGGGAGAAATCGACCGGGTGCACGCCGTTGTTGTAGATGTGCCGGTGGTCTCCCCACAGCGAGAACTGGTGGGATGAAACATCCGTGGCGGTGTGGTCCAGGTCGAGGAAGACGTCGCAGCCGTCCTGATTGTCCCAGGTGTCCTTGGATGCCGCGATCAGCGACTCGTCCTGCACCTCGAGGCCCAGGTACAGGGCATTCCCGCCGGCGTCCCAGCCGAGGCGGAAGGAGGCGTCCAGATCCCCCGCGCCCTGTGGGGCGGCGCCGTACTCCAGCAGGGCGATGGGGTACCGCAGCAGCCCCTCGGGCCAGTCCGCCAGATCACCGTCCACGGTGATCCCAGACACCGGATAGGCCAGCGCCACGGCACCGTTGTGGGCACGGGCGAGATTGGCCCAGGCCAGCAACATGCAGAGTGAAAGGCAAATACGGGGTATGATCATGGGTAATCAGGAAAGGAACGATCCGGCAGATGCCCTAGGTTTTTCCCATAGGGTCTTGGGCGATTTTCTGGGCAGATTCCGCGAATGGCTATTCTATTTTCCGCTGCGCCAGCGGATGCCGCTAGGCGTTATGGTGAAAATGGGTTGGTGCAGTTCCTGATCGAGCCCAAGGACAGCACTCCCGATTTGGACCTGCACCCCGGCAAAGGCCGATCCGGACACCCTGATTTCCGCCTCGTCCATCATCCGCGCCTGTCCGCTTTCCAGCTCCTGTTTCAGGGCCAGGGTTTTCTCCCGCGTCGCCACCAATTCCTTCAATTGGCCCAGCACCTGCAGCAGGGCCTGGCGTTTTTCTGGCGGACTGCCGCCGATGAGTTCCTTGAGGTGGACCGGATCGACCTCGCTCATGCCGAGGGTGCGAAAGATCCGCAGGATGTTGGTGCGGCAGAATTCGATGCCCTGATCGAGTTTCTGCCGCCGCGCCACACTCTCCGGGGCAGGGCGGATGCCCAGGATGGTGTCCTCAGTCGTAACCGCTGAACCGGCCTGCCCCGCCTCGATGGCCACCGAGGCCCAGGCCTGGCCACCGGAGATGCTGCCGCGCCCCTCTCCCCCGACCCTCAGCCGACCGCCGGCGCGAATCTGGGCATTCATTAGGTGGTTGGTGACAGTGATATTTCCGCGCGCCGTCACCGAGGCGTGTTGAACGAAGGACGTCTCCACATCGCCCACTGCGACGATACGGGTATCGCGGCCGTTGATTCCTTTGGCGACGACATCGCCCTGGGCGTGGATGACCGCGCCCTCGTCGACCAGGCCTTCGACCACCACGCTGCCCTTGACCCTGACCACCCCGCCCGCCTGCACGCCCCCCCTGATGTACAGATCCTGATCCGTTTGCGACAGGTCCAATTCGCCGCCGACGTTTTGGTCGACGTACACCACGGGCTGCACCCAGATCTCGCCCTTCGCAACCTTGGCGTACCCCTCTGAAACTGCGTAGAAATACTGGACCTCGTCGCGTTGCTCATGGCGGACGTTCCTGCCTGCCTTGAGCCCCTGCGCTGCTGCGTCCGGGAGAGGCAGGGGTTTGCCCGCCAGGTCTATACCGGGATATTGCTCCGTCGCCGGCCGCACCTCGGCCAGCAATTGGCCGGCGCTGGCGGCCGCCAGCTGGTAACGCGGCTGCTGGGCCAGTTCAACCCCGGACCTGGGCGAACCGCTCTCCGCAGTGGCGCCAAAGTGCCGGATGATTCGTTCCTCGTCGCTGGTCCTGGGAGGTGTACCGCGTGCCACCAACAACGCGGCCGCCTGAGTGCCGGCGGGCGGTTTTTGCAGCAGCGCCTCGATCTCTGCCTCGCACAGGCCATAACGGACCTCCTGGCGCGCCAATATTTCGGCAAGCCACGCCCAGGTGAGCGCGGCACCGGGCCCGACCTGGGGGAAATAGATGTAGTGCGCCTCCATGCGATCAGGGGAAACCCACAGGGGCGGGATCACCGAGAGTTCGCCCTCCAGCAGGCAGACGTAGCCGTAGATCTCCGACAGGTACCGGCCGTCCACCAGGGCGACGTGAGGACCGGCCCACAACATGATCTCGGCCGGGGCTGCCACCTGGGCCTTGCCGAAGATGCCCTGGGCGGCCCGCTGCTCCCCGGCGGGGGCACCAACCGCGAGTTCCTCTCCGGGAAGGACAACCCTCACGCGCAGATCCATTGCGAGCACCTGCGCCAGCGATCCGGCCGCCAACGCCTGACGCAATTCCGCGTAGGGAAGCGCCGCGGCCTCGTGAAGATCCTTCAGGAAGGTGTACTCGACCCCGCTCAATTGCGCGGGATCGGGATGCACTTTGCGGGCGATAGGGAACTGGCCGCGCAGCACTCTGGTGGGAAAAGCCGCAGCCTGGGTTGCCAGATTTCTGACCAACTCCTGGTCGATGCCCGCCCTGATGCCATAGAGTTGTTCCAGAGCTTGGAGCAAATCCTGTTCGCCCAGCGACGTATCGCCGCCGAAACTCAGCACCTGCAAAAACGCCTGCGCGCCGTCTGGGGCAACCTCCACCTTTATCCAACCCGCACCGGAGCGGCCAAAACCCTGACGCAATGCCCCGCGCGAGGTGGACGGCGGCCGGGACACCGGGAGCTCAGCCGGCGGCCCGGGAAGGTCCAACAGGTCCAGTGCCGCGTCGTCGCCGCCGGCATCGGCGATGGACGGGTCCATGACCTTTGCCGCGGGTGGTGCGGACGGGCGGCGGGCACCGGGGTAGGCCTCCCTCCCAACCACGCGATCTGGGATCACGTCGCTCTTGTCGAGGTCGACGACCACCTCGGTCACCCCTGCCTGCCGCAGGGCGACGACGTAGCGCCAGGAAGCCAGGAGTATGCCCCCGTCGCGGGCGACCGCTTCCTGCTTGCGCCCTGCCAGGCGCAGCCGCTTGGCACTGGCGGAGGTGGAAAGGGCGCTGCGCACTTCGAGGTAATAGCGGATCTCGCCCTCGGCTAGCAGGCTCCGGACTTCGGCATCGATGAACATGCCGACCCGCAGTTCGTGTATGGGGAGGCGCCGTTTCACCGGAGTTCCGTACCTCGACCCAAACCAGAGGGTCCCGAATCCTCGTTCAATTCATCCAGGCGCTTGGTATCGTCCAGCTCTTGATGGAGTTCGAGCACTTCGTCGAGCTGATCCCTCCACGCTTCCGGGTCCTGGCGCACCTGGGCGTCCTTGACGGCCACCGCAGCCTGCAGGGCGAAGCTCTCCAGGGTGCGCAGCTCCTCCTCGGCCATGGGGCGGTCACGCCGACGTGATTCCACCTGAATGAGGCCGAGCAAACCCCCTTGACGCAGGATGGGGATCAGGGCGCGCTGCGGGTCGGCGAGCTGGACCGGTAGCAGGCCTTCTTGCACCTGGGCGAGGGCCTCGGGAGGCGCGGGGACGGCAAAGCGCTGCAAATCCTCCTGGCTGAGCACCAGGTCCCTCCCGCCGGTCTCACAGGCAGCCACCGGCACCAGGAGCTCCCCTTCCTTGAGATAGATGACGGCTCTCTCCAGCTCCGCAATCTCCGCAATGACCTCCAGGATCACAGCCAGCGTCTCCTCGAGGCTGTGGAAAGTCAGCAGGTGCTGGGCGATGCGGTCCTTGCCCTCCAGTTCCTTTACCTTCAGCTGGAGCTGGTGGGTGCGCTCCTTGACCTTCTCTTCGAGTTGGGCGTTGAGCTGGGCCAATTGTTGCGCCAGGATCGCCCGTTCCAGGTGGGTGCGGATGCGGGCCAGCACCTCTGCTCTTTTGAAGGGCTTAGTGACATAGTCCAGGCCACCCGCCTCGAAACCTTCCACGATGCCTTCCAGATCGTCGCGGGCGGTCAGGAAGATCACCGGAGTTGCAGCCAGTTCGGGATTCGCTTTGAGCCGGCGGCAGGTCTCGAACCCGTTCAGGCCCGGCATCATCACATCGAGCAGGATCAGATCGGGCCGCGAGTAGTCTGCGACTTCCAGGGCCATGGTCCCGTCAGACGCCACCAGGATTTCGTACCCCTGGCTGTCCAGGGACTGGAAGAGCACATCGAGATTGGCCGGAACATCGTCGACCACGAGGACCTTGCAGCCTTTCAGATCAAGGGGTGCTCCGCTCATTTCAAACCTCTTTTGACGGTGCGTTGGCGGTGCTCTTTTCTGGATCGAGCGAATCTGATGCTGCCCCGGCAGACCCAAAAGCGATCGGGGGCGGAAACTGGACTGAGGATTGCGGGCGCATATGAAGGGTCTACGCTAGTCGTTTTTCCCGCCGATGTCAATTCTCAAGGCCTCGATCAACCCGAACCCCAGACTAACCAGGTACCTGGACCGCGCCACGTCTGCACGTCGGGGTACGCCGCCTCAGGCCAACATATCTTTAAACGCCCCCGGCGGCACCGGCGCATCCAGGCCCAGCAGCCAGTTCCACATCTCCTGCCGCAGCTCCCACTCCTTGTAATAGTCCGAGCAGTAGCCCTGGGTACCGACCATCTCATGCAAACGTCGGGGCGCGGCCTTGGCGGCCTCGGCCGGGTCGTGGCTCCAGCTCGGCGCGCGGGGCGGACTGACCCGGTCGAAAAGGAACTTGAGCATGTGGCGGGGCCGAGCCGAGCGGTTGAGGGTGGCGGCGTGCCAGATATCGTAGTGGGTGATGGCCACGGTGCCGGCCTCCACCGTCAGCGGCACCTGGCCGCGCAGATTGGCGTAGGTCTGGAGGCGATCGGTGGGGGCATTGCGGAAATGAGTGCCGGGCATGACCATCGTCGGCCCCATCTCGGGTGTCACCGTCTGCGGGTAGTACATGCCCAGCACCGTCCACACCTGGTGATGGCGCACGTTGGTGCCATCCTGATGCCAGCCCTGACTGCGGCTGCCGGGCGGATTGGTGTGCAGATGGCGGTGGCCGTTCATGCGGTAATCAGATCCCAACAGACTGGCCAGGGCCCCGCATACTTGCGGGTGTTCGTAGACCTGGCGCAGCAGGGGCATCTGCTCGTAGATGCCGTTGCCCGGATTGGCGCTGAGGGCACCGATGGCGGCGCAAACCTGTTCGTTGAATCCGGGCGGCAACTCGGGGCGGACCAGGTGGTAGCCGCGCACCACAAAGGCCAACACCTCGTCGTCGCCCAGCAGGCGGGCCGGCGGAGCCGGTGCTTCAGCCATCACACACCTCCATCTTTTCCAGGATAAACTCGTAGCCCATGATGTCGATCTCGCGGTCCTCGAAAGGGGCCGTCTGCAGGGGGAAGTGGATCACCCGCCAGCCGTCGAGGATGGCGTCGTGCACACAGGTATAGGGAAGCTCCGGAGCCAGGGGATCGATCTGGGTCATCGAACCGGCCACTGGCTCGTGCAGGGCGGCACCCACCAGCGGCGAGCGGATGCTGGGTCCACCGGCATGCAGGTAGAGCAGGCGCTGCCGCAACCGGCCCGTGCGCACCGCCGTCAACAGTTCCTCCAGATCCTCTTCCCCGATCTGTCCCCCCTGCCGCCGCACCTGGGCCACCCATTCCTCGACCCGCCGCACCAACAATCCGGTCTCATTTTGTTGTTCTTGTTCAGTCATGATGGCGCCCCTCGTCTAGCGCCTCCCTGATTCGGGGAAAATGTTTTTGGGTGTCTCAGCGCAGCAAGGTCAGTTTGCGGGTAAAGCTCAGGCCGCCGGCCTCCAGGCGAACCAGGTACACCCCGCTGCCCGACGCGCGCCCCTGCTCGTCGCGGCCATCCCATATTAGCTGGTGCCGGCCCGCCGGCAGGGCACCACTGGCCAGGGTGCGCACCAACTGTCCGGCCAGATTGTAGATGTGCAGCGCCACCACCCCCGCCTCGGGCAGCGCCAGCGGGATGAGGGTGCCGCCGTTGAAGGGGTTGGGGAAATTGGGGAGCAGCGCCACGACATTGGGCAGGGTGGTGCGCTCCTCGGCCACGGCGGTGATCTGGTCGAGCACCATCGGCGGCCCGGACTCGCTGAGCAACTCCACCGCCGCTGCTGCCGGCCCCAGGATAGGCGGCCCGCCGCCGGCAAAGGGCCGCGAGCGGATTTCGCGCCCGTCCTTGAGGGTGATCACCAGCTCGGCCTCCTCGGGCAGTATCTCCCCTTTCAGGGCCGGGCATTCCCACCGCGCCTTGGCCGTGCGCACATTGGACACCTCGGGCAGGTCGGGATTGAAGGAGAAAACCGGGTCCACCGTCATCTCCTGGGCGGAGAGGGTGGTGTAAAGCCGGGTCAGGTACGGATGGTGGGCAAACAGCTCCTGGCTCCGCCGCAGGGGCTCGACGATAACCGCCGCCAACTCGCCGACAAAGACGTCCGGGTCAAAGGGCTGATCGGCCAGGTACTCAGCATAGCCCCGGATATTGTTGTAGAAGGCGGCCTCGGCCTGGAACCAACCCTCGTCCACGGCCTGCTGGTACGCGGCCCGGTCGCCGCCAAAGACCACCTTGAGGAAGCCCTCGTCGTGCACGGCCTGGGGAATGGGCAGGTATCGGCGCAGCAGGGCCTGGATCTGGCTGTCGCGCGGAAATCCCTGGGCCAGCAACTCGTCGGCAAAATCGGCGGGGTTCTTCAGACCCCGCAACCGCTCCAGATCGTAGCGGCCTTCCTGGTAGAGGGCGCCCGCCATGATGCGGCTGGGGCCGGCGTAGTCCGTGACAAAGGCCCGCCCACCCGCCTCGTTTATGGCTTCAGTCACCACCTGGTCGTAATTGCCCGTCGATCCGCTGACATCGATGGGCGCGAATCCGCCAAATCCATAGCTGTTGAACCAGTCGATGCGCGCCTCGTTGATTCGGGCGTGCAGGTAGTTTTCTGGAATGGCCCGATGCTCACCCAAGATCCACACCTGCACCGGCATATTGGCCACGGTGGCCACGGCGGTGAGTTTGATCGGGATCATCGGTTTCTGGCCCGGATAGCGCAGGGCGATGGGCTGCAGGTCGCCCAACTCGCGGTCCGAGGCCAGGCGCAGGGCCAGGAAGTACATGCCCTCGGCCACGTACGGGGCCAGCAATTCCTCGCCCACCTCGCCCAACTGGTACCCGCTGTTTTTGAGCCAGCTGACGATGGCCCGGGGGTTGCTAGAGGAAATCACGGCCGTCTCGTAGGGACCCACCCGCTGCTGGGCAGCCACATTCACATCTCCGTCCCCTCCTGACTCCGCGGTGGCTGCCCACAGTGGTCCACGTGCCCAAAAGCCGCAATCGCCCTCCCCTTGCTCCTTCCACTCCAGCACAAAGGCCGGCTGGGTGAGTGCCTGGAGCTGGTTGAAGAGTTCGTTGTGGCTCACCGACAGTTCGGGCACCGCGGGCACCGGCAAGATCCAGGCAAAGTCAGAGGCGCTACCGCTGTACAAAAGCTGCACGTGGGTGGTGATCTGACCCTCCTCGGCCACAAAGAGGATGCGTTCGGCCGCCTGGTTCATGGGGGCGGTGGTGCAGAAGAAGCCGCCGCAGGCCTGGACGGGCCGGGGGTCATTGATCAGGATTAGGGACAAGGATAACACGCTGGAAAGATACCGCATTGAATCTCCTTCTTGCTGTGGAGGAACACCTCAGACAAATAAACACATCGCCACCCCGCCTACAACTCTGCTTGCCCGGCCCTGCCCGCCTTCGTACCCTTTCCCCACCCTCACCTCAAACCAGGCAGGCTGCCATGAAGATCACCCGCGCCGATCTTTACCAGGTAGAAGTCCCCCTGATCCCGCCCATCGCCAAGTACTTCCCCAAGATCTACGACATCACCCTGTGCCGCCTGCAGACCGACGAAGGTCTAGAGGGCATCGGCGAATCCGCCATCTACACCCTGACCCCCCAGGGGCGGGCGCAGCTCGAAGCCAAGGCCCAGTCCTACGTGGGGCAGGACCCCCTGGCCCTGGACCCCTTTGCCCAGCCCGACTTCTTCACCTGCGCCCTGCTGGACATCGCCGGCCAGGCCTATGGCCTGCCCATGCACCGCTTCTTTGGCCCCAAGGTGCGCGACAAAGTCCCGGTCTCCTACTGGTCCTGCCCTATGGAGCCCCGCGAAACCGCCGCCGAAGCCGAGGCCGGCGCGCGGCTGGGCTTCACCAATCACAAACTCAAGGCCCGTTCCTGGAACATCGTCGAGACGGTGCGCCTGATGAAAGAGGCCACCGGCCCGGAGTACACCGTGGGCGTGGACCCCAACACCGAGTTCCGGCTGGTCCACACTGCCACTCGGCTGGCTGCGGAGTTGGAGCCCTTTGGCACGGTGGCCAACTTCGAGGACCCGGTGCTCAAGGAGAACCTCGACTGGTACCGCCTGCTGCGCGAGAAGACCTCCATCCCCATCGCCCTGCACATCGGGGTGCCCCAGGGCGCCAGGCCCTGCCGGGGCAGCGATGTACTCAAAGCGCTCAAGGCCGAGTGTATCGACTATGTGAACTTGGGGGGCACGGCCAGGGAGATCAAAAGCGCTGCGGCCGTGGCCGAGGCCGCAGAGGTGCCCTGCTGGGTGCAGATGGGGGGCGTATGCCTGGCGGTGATGGCCGCCTATTCGGTGCAGGTCCAGTGTACCATCCCCAACGCCACCCTGCCCTGCGACGAATTGCCCTTTGTGCGGGTGGCCGACGTGTTGGGCGGCAGCCTGGTCCGCGAGGGGGACCATTTTATCGTGCCCCAGGGTCCGGGCCTGGGCGTCAAGCTGGATATGAAGGTGGTGGAGAAATACCGGGTGGCCTAGGCGCTGCCTGCGGTCTTGAACTTCTGGTACGCGGCGCGCAGCTTGTCGTCGTAGGTATTTTCGCGGTACCCGGGGCCGTTGTACCCGTAGGCAAAGGCAGGCCAGTCCAACTGGCGCAGCAGATCCACCAGCAGCCCGCCCCGGCTCCTAGTCGCCCGCAGGAAGAGGCAGAAGGCTTCGAGCTGGTCGCGCTCGTGCCGGCGCATGCTGTCGACAAAATCGTTGACCGAATTGTACCGGGCCGGCTGCGTCGCCTGGCTCAGGGTCTGCCAGTGGAAACCCATGATCTGGAAGAGCCCCCACGACGCCGACTCGCGCGCCGCCGCCTCGTGTATCGCCTCGGCCCGGCGCAATCGGTCGCGCTCGTGCGCCTGATTGCCGTAGTGCTCGCGGGTCCATTTGGGGTAGAGGAGGTCGGTATTCCCGTTGGCCAGCCGCTGGGGATCGATTCCATGCGCCTTGAGCTGCCGCCAAAACACGTGGCCCTCGAAAAGGATCTTGGGCTGGTCGTCGACAAACCCCCTGCCATTCGACTCCACCTGGTACACGGCGCGCACCGCCGCCAACTCCACCCCCAAATCCACCGCGGCCTTTTCCAGATCCGCGTCGCCCAGCCAGCGGGGGTTGGCCAGGGCAGCGCTGCCCGAGATGGCCGTGTCCAGCACGTCCCAGGTCTTGGCCCCGACAATGCCGTCGGCGACCAGTCCGTGCTGGCGCTGGAAGACGATCGCCGCCTTTTCGGTCCTGGCGTCGAACTCGCCACTGGGGTTATCCAGCAGCTTCAGCTTCACCAGCTTCTCCTGCAACACCAGGATATCTTTGCGCTCGCCCCGGCCACGGCGCAGGGTAGGAGGAGTGCCCGCCGTGGGCGCGGACGAAACCGCAGCCGGCCGCTCCGGCGTGGATACGGCGGTGGTCTCCCGCTCCTGGGCCGGCGGGTCCAGGGCCGAAGTGCTGCTGGAAGGCCAGGCACCCAGGTCGCGCTCAAAGTGGGCCATCTCCAGCACGCCCTGTTGGCGCCCGCCCCAGCCGTTGCGGGGGTCCAGATCCTCCCAGTACTTGCCTAGGACTTCGAGTTTTTCCAGCGAGTGTACCCACTCGGTGCGGCCACCTTCCTCGACGAAGAAGTTCAGGTCGATGGCGCATTTGCGCAGGTGCATGCTGTCCATGGTGTGATGGCGGCCCTCGCGCAGTTGCTGGGCCTGCGCCTCGGGGCTGCGCCCCAGTTCGCCGGCTGTGACCAGGAAGTTTTTCCCTTCGGCGAAGCTGAGCAATTTGCGGACATCCCTGAGGAAGGCCGCCTGTTCGTGGATCAAACTCATGGCGGCCTCCTCAGGCGACTTCCTGTTTCTGCAGGGCTTGGTTGATCTGGTCCGACTTTTTGGCGCTGCCCTGAGAGCTGCCAAAGTAGTAGCTGAAGATCTGGGTCACCACTGCCGAGAGCACACCGAGGATGTAGACCACCAGATCTTTCTGGGTGGCGTTCATGTTCGGCTCCAGGACCTGTTTGCCCAGCGGGTCCACGATCGGCTTTCCGTCCACCCCAAGGACCACGTGCATGTCCCCGGCCCAGAGCACAAAAAACATGAAGAGGGCAAAAGTCCCTGCCACCCCAAAGAGCGCCAGTATCGGCTGCACCATCTTGGTGTACCAGGGCGCTGTGGCACTCATCTGCACCGCCGACTGCTGGGCGCGCGCGTCTGCCACATCGTGCAGGTACGCCTTGACCTCCTCAAATTTCAGCTTCTCTTCCTCCAGCCCCAGCTTGTTGTCTTCTAGCTGGAGTTTGAGCAACTCCTCCTCGTGTTCGAGTTGGAACTGCTGCAGCTTCAACTGGTCCTCCTGGCTGAGGCTGGCCTGGTCGAGCTTGACCCCGGCCCTCTCCTCGACGAACTCTTTGCCCTTGACCAGCGCGGCATTGGCGACCAATCTCAGACCTGAGCCCAGCAGGGCGGAGATGAAAGGCGGCATGGGGTGCGCTCCTGAATTGGGGTCCCGACTGCGGGGGGCTGCGGCAGCCCCACGATGGTCCTTATATTTACTGCGTGCCCACGACCCGACACGGCGGTGCCATAATTTATTGCGACATTCACGAATTACAAGTTTTTTGTATTTTTGATCCTTGCCCTGCCGAGGCCCCATGAACCAGCAATCCCTACTGACCACCGGAGAAGTAGCGGCTCATTGCCAGGTCTCCGTCAAGACGGTCAACAACTGGATCAACAAGGGCACCCTTCAGGCCGCCATCACCCCGGGCCGGCACCACCGCATCGCCGTGACGGTTTTCAACACCTTTCTCCGGGCGCACAACCTGCCCCTCTTCGGGGAGTCCCCGGACCTAAAGCGCCGGATTCTGGTGGTGGATGACGAAGCAGACGTGACGCAGGTGATCGTCAAGGGGCTCAGGAAGACCGGCCAGTACGAGGTGGCCAATGCCGCGGATGGCTTTGAAGCGGGGATTCAGGTGGCGCGCTTTGGCCCCGACCTGGTCGTCCTCGACCTGATGATGCCGAATCTGGACGGCTTCCAGGTGTGCCGGTTGATCAAGTCAAACCCCGATACCAGGCACATCAAGGTGCTGGTCCTGACCGGCTACGCCAGCGAACAAAACAAAGGCCTGGCCATGGAATGCGGGGCGGACGCCTTCCTGGCCAAGCCCATCGAACTGGAGCAACTGCGAGAACACGTCGAAAAGCTCTTCGCCGGGCGTCGCCTCATGAACACGGCGTAAGCGCTGCGGGGATTTCGCGGCCTTGGGCGTCCCGATGCTGGATCAGCCAGCCCACTACAAAGAGGCAGAGGATTTCGTTTAGCCTTAAGAATCGCACTAGCCGAGTCGTTTATATAACTCGCGGTTCTGCTCGATTACCCGCTCGGCAACGACCCGGAACTGTTCCTCGGGTTCGGCGAGCAAGTCAGTGAGCACACTGCGCGCTAGTTGCTCAGGAGTCACCCCAAGTTCTGCAGCCTGAGCTTGGAGTCTCCGGGCTTCTTGGTCGTTTAGTTCCAGAGTTAGGTGCATCTTTTTCCTCCACAGGTTCCTTTAGACCAATAGCAACCGGATTTCTCCGTTGGTGCGCTGGTCAAGCAACGCGGAGCATCTTATTGGCGTAGTCCTTTCCAGCAGTAGGAGGAGGCAAGGCTTTACCGTCTCTCTCATAAAGCGTAATCGTCTCGTCCACGATCTCGCACAACTCTGCAAACACCGCCTGCTCATCGTCCCCGTGGCAGCCGCCGTAGAGTAACCCTGGACAACTTCCCACGAAGCACTGATCTTCGTCAGACCACTCGACGATTTTGACGTACCGGGTGCTGTCTTTCATCGTATCGACTCCTCAATGGCCAGTCTCACGGCCCTTTCTTGATAGTGCTTCGCATCGGCGCCGGCTTGTCCAACAATCGTCACTGGCTTGGTTACCTTTGGATGCACGAAATTCCTGTGGCTGCCTTTTCCACCTCGATTCACGAACCCTGATGCTTCCAGATCCTTGATAAGCTCTCTGACTTTGCGCGGCATCTATGTTCATCTCGGATCAGGCGACATCAATTGCAGGCGCACCCTTTGGGTGTTCTCCTGGGACTCCTTTGGACCTAGCCTATCGCAATTCTCGGTATTTGCCCCAAATCTACATGCGCTTTGGGGAAATTCAAGGTTTTCGTTTTTTGCACCTTCGCTTCTACAAACCAAATTGGGTCTGGTCACAGAATGCAGGACCAGGCCCTCAGAGCTGGGGTAGTTCATTCTATTAGGGGCGATTCCTCCAGCCGGCGGCAAAACACCCAACTATAGTGCCCAGACATAACCACGCGAACCAGTCCCCGGTGCGACTGTAGCAGGTTCCCCCAGGGCCGATGGGCACCATGGCAGCGAGCAGCACCTCCGTTGAATCGCCCGAAGACCGCTCGGCCAGTATCCGTCCACGGGCATCGCTGAGGGTGAGCAGTCCGTTGCTCGCGCTGCGGTCCCCGGCATATCCCCCTTCAACCCCGCGCATCAGGGCCATCCGGCTGTGCAGCCAGCCGTCGTTCACAAAGTCCCATGCGGGCACCAGCAACAGGCCAATACCCGCGCCGGCGTACTCGCGGCCCAGCGGGACAAAGTCGAGATCCTTGCAGATGGCGACTCCGAGGGCTGCCGCCGCCCCGGCGATGACACCGATTGCCTCACCTCGGCGATAGCCCTCCTCCAGACCGGGTATCATGTGCTGTTTGTCGTACTCGAGCACCACCTGGCCATCGGTGCCAAAAACCACGGCCATGTTGGGCCATTCCGGCAAGCCGATAAGGTTGAAGCCGGCGACGATCGTCACCTGATTATCGCGCGCCGCCTCGCTGAAAATAGCCCGCGCGCTGTCGGCGTATTCTGGGGTGATGCCGACGAATTTTTCCGGTGGCACGAGGAGGAGCGGCATGGGCGCGAGCCCGGCTGCGATCCAGACCTGGTTGATCCCGGAGGAGAGATAGGACATCGCCCCACTGAGCAGGACCGCCAGGATTGCCGGTGCAGCACTTCGCAGCTTGAGCATGTCATCTCCTGCGGGGCTATCGTTCTTTTTTTTTACCCCTCAACGCGCTTGTCTCTGGTAGATTCTGCCGCCAGCCCAGCATTGCGGTACTGCCAGCACGACCAGGGCGATGGGATACCATCTTGGACCCAGGCCCATATTCCAGGTTACCACCACGCCCACCAGCCCCAGGAAGACCCCCACATAGCCGAGGAACAGGGCGTGTTTCATGGGCTTGTCCGGCGCGAGATGGGCCGTGAGCCAAGCCCCGCAGATGCCGATAACGAAGCGGTAGGAGGCCGCCAGCAGGGCAAGCGCATCGTCAATCGGCTGGTCCATGGGCGGGTAGACACCTATTGCATGCAATACGATGTCGGTCAGGTTCGTGGCGGCGATGATGACGAACAGCCCTGCGAGCACCGGCCGGACAGATTTTCTATTCATAAGCTCACGACCCGTGCGTTCCCACTACCGGGGCCTCTGCGGGACGGGGCCGGCGACTCCAGATCTTGCCGGTGCTGCCCACCAGGCGGTCGGCCACCACGTAGAAGGCCGGCACCATCAACAGACTGAGGGCGGTGGACACCACCAGGCCGCCGATGACAGCGATGGCCATGGGGGCGCGGATCTCGGAACCAGGGCCCATGCCCAGGGAGGGGGGGATGGCCGCCATCAGCGTCGCCACCGAGGTCATCAGGATGGGCCTCAAGCGCACCGGACCGGCCAAGAGCATGGCTTCGAGGGCGTTGTGGCTTTGTGCTCGCATCTGGTTGGCGTAGTCCACCAGGATGATGGAATTCTTCTTGACGATGCCCATCAAGAGCAGCAGGCCGATGCCGCTGAAGATGTTCAGGCTGGTGCCCGTCAGCCACAGGGCGAGGAAGGCCCCGGTCAGCGCCGGCACTAAGATGGTCAGCACGGTGAAGGGATGCAGGAAGGAGTTGAACTGCAAGGCCAGCACCATGTACGCAACGACAATGCCCAGGATCATGGCGAATACCAGACTGTCATTGGATTCGCGGTAGGTCTGGCTGGCCCCGGTCAGGGTGAGGTGATAACCCAGGGGTAATTCGCGGCCCAACTCCTCGACCAGTTCGAGAGCCTCGGCCTGGGAGCGGCCCGGGGCCACATTGGCCGAGACCGAGATGGCCCGCTCGCGGTCGCGCCGGGTGATGGCCTGCAGGGCCGGCTGCTCCTCGTAGCTGACCAGCGAGGAGAGCGGCACCAGCGCGCCCGAGGCGCTGCGCATCTTGAGCCGGGCGATATCCTCGGGCCGCGAGCGCTGGTCGGCCAGCAGCCGCGCCCGCACGTCGATACGCCGACCCCCGCTGCTGTACTTGCCGATCCGCACCCCGCCCACCAGGGCGTTGAGGGTGGTGGCCACCTGCTCGATGGGCACCCCCAGGTCCGCGGCGCGGGCCCGGTCTGGGGTGATGCGCAGCTCGGGCATGCCCACCCGATAATCGCTGTCCACATCCACCGCCAAACCACTGGTCGCCAGCTTCTGCCTAAAGTCGTTGCTGAGGCTCACCAACTGGTTCCAGTCCGGGCCCAGGAGCGCAAAGCTCACCGGCATGCCGCCCTGGGCCGTGAAGCCAGACTGTGAATTGTCCTGGTAGATGGCCCGCAACCCGGGAATGGCGTTGAGCTGCTGGCGCAATTGGGCGGCAAAATCGTTCTGGCTGAGGGTCCGCTCTTCGGGGGGCACCAGGGTGATAAACATAAAGCCGCTGTTCACCGCGCCCCCGCCAAAGCCGCCCGCCACCGTGAACTGGCGCACCACTTCAGGGGCCGCCTGGATGATCTCCTCGGCCTTGAGGATGAGTTTGTTGGTCTCCTCCAGGTCCGAACCCACCGCCGTCTGCAGCCGCAGCATCATCCGACTCTGGTCCTGGGAGGGGACCATCTCCTTGGGCAGGGAGCGGAACAAAAAGATGGAGCCGACAAAGAGCAGGCCGCCCAAGCCCAGCACCAGGTACGGACGCCGCAGGCCCCCGCCCAGGATGCGGGCATAACGCCCTTCCAGCCGGCGGAAACCGCGGTCCACCCACAGGCCCACCCGGTTGCGGCCCTCGCGCGAAGTGTTCAAAAGCTGCGCGCAGCGCGATGGGGCGAGGGTCACCGCCTCGACGTAGGAGAGCAGCACCGCCACACACAGGGTGATGCCAAACTGCATGAAGAAACGCCCCGTCACCCCTTCCATAAAGATGACCGGACTGAAGATGGCCACCACCGCCAGGGTCGCCGCCAGCGCCGCAAAGGCGATCTGCCGGGTGCCCTCGCGCGCGGCGGTCACCCGGTCCTCCCCACCCTCGGCGCGGCGGAAGATATTCTCCATCACCATGATGGCGTCGTCGACGACGATGCCCACCGCCAGGGCCAGGCCCAGCAGGGTGAAGGTGTTGAGGGTATAGCCGAGAAAATAGAGCACCGCGATGGTGCCAAAGAGCGACATCGGGATGGCCAGCACCACGTTGAGGGTGCTGGACAGGGAGCCGAGGAAAAGCCAGCAGACAATCGCGGTCAGCACCACCGAAACCACCAGCTCGAACTCGATCTTCTCCACCGAGTCCTCGATGAACTGCGTCGAGTCGAAGTTGATACCCAGCTCCATGCCCTCGGGCAGGCTGGGCTTGATGTCCTCCAACACCTGGCGCACACCCTGGGCCACGGCCACGGCGTTGGCCCCCCGCTGCTTCTTGACCCCCAGGCCCTGGGCCGGCAGGCCGTTGACGCGGGCCATGCGGCGCATGTCCTCGAAGCCGTCCTCGACCAGGGCCACGTCCTCTAGGTAGACCGGGCTGCCGGCCACCTCGCGCACCACGATGCGGCGCAGGGTACTCAGGTCGATGGCCTCGCCCAGCACCCGCACGTTCACCTCGCGCCCCTCGGTCTCCAGACGGCCGGCCGGCAGCTCGATATGCTCACGCTGCAGGGCCCCCACCACGTCGGTCACCGTCAGCCCCTTCTCGTCGAGGCGGTTGGCGTCGATCCAGATACGCACGTTGCGCTGCAGGTACCCGCCCATCATGATCTCGCCTACCCCAGGCACCTGCTGCAATTTTTCGGCCAGTCGGTAGCGGGCAAAGTCGCTGAGCACCTGGCGCGGATAGGGCCCCGAAAGCCCGATCCACATGATGGGGTTGTCCTCGGGGTTGGACTTGGAGATCACCGGCGGGTCCATGCCGCGGGGCAGGCGGAGCTGGGCCTGCGAGACCTTGGTTTGTACGTCCTGCAGGGCAAGATCCACGTCGCGCTCAAGATGCAGTTCCACCGAGAGCGAGGCCCCGCCCTGCCGCGCCGAGGAGGTGATCCAGCGCACCCCCTCCACCTGGACCAGGGCCTCTTCGAGGATCTCGACCACGTCGTTCTCGACCACCTCGGGGGCCGCGCCCTCCCAATTGACGTTCACCGAGATATTGGGGGAATCCACGTCGGGGAACTGGCTGATGCCGATGCGAGAAGCGGCCACCCCGCCAAAGACGATGGTGGCCGCCATCAGCATCCAGGCGAAGACCGGTTTATCGATGCAGGCTTCGGTGAGTTTCACGGCTTTGCCTCCTGGGGCGGGGCGGCCCCGCTGACCTTCACTGAGGCGCCCTCAAAAAGGGCTTCGGCACCGCGCACCACCAGCAGCTCACCTGCCTGCAGGCCTGAGCGGATCTCCACCAGCCCCTCGGCGGTGCGCATGCCGAGAATGAGGATGCGTTCGCGGGCCACGTTTTCGGCCACCACAAAGGCCAGGAAACCCCGCTCGCTGGGCCGCACCGCGATCTGCGGCACCACCGGGGCCTGCACCGACTCGCCCACTGGCACCGAGACCTGGGCAAAAGCCCCGGCCCGCAACTGGCCCCGCGCCGGATCATCGATCTGGGCCGTGACCGGCACCATGCGCGAACTGAGGTCCGCACTTTCGGCCACATGGCTGATGCGGGCGCTGTACCGGTGCTGGCTGTCGCGCACCCCAAAGCTGACCGCAGTGCCCGGCTTCAGCGACACCGCGTCCTGTTCGGGCACCTGGAAGCGCAAAAGCAGCGGATCGCGCCGTACCAGGGTGGCCAGGGTGGCCCCAGGCTGCACATACTGCCCGGTCTGCACCGTGCGGGTCTGCATGGCCCCCCCCACCGGGGCGCGCACCAGGGCATCGTGCAGGTTGAGTTCGGCCAGTTCCATGGCAGAGCGGGCCTGGGCGACCTCGGCCTGGGCGGTGTTGACACGGGTGCGCCAGGTCTCCAACTCCTCGCCGGGGATCAGCCCGGGGTTCTGGATGACCGCGCCTTCGCGCCGCTTCAGGCTGGCCTCGGCCTCGGCCTGGGCCGCCTGGGCCTTGGCCAGGGTGGCCTTGGCCGCCTCTACCGCCAGCCGGAAGCGGTCCGGCTCGATCTCCACCAGCACCTGATCTCTGGATACCGTCTGCCCCTCGGTGAAGCGCACCTGTTCCACCACCCCCGACACCCGCGCCGTCACCTGCACCACCTCAAAGGCCTCCACCGAGCCGACGGCGTCCACCCGGTAATCGACCCGGCGGGCCTCCACCGGCGCCACCTCGACCGGGAATTGTAATTGTTTTTTGCCCCCCTGGGCCTGGGCGGGCGGGCCCCCGCCGCAGCCAGCCGCCCCCAGGGCCACAAGCAGCATTCCCGCAAATCGGCACCAGCTCATCGGTCCTACTCCTCTCCTACAGGGTTCAAGCCGCGGGCAGAACGCAGATCCAGATAGGCCAGCGCCACCCCGTATTGCTCGCGCGCCAGGGCGACCTCGGCTTCAAAGAGCCGGGCGCTGGCGTCGGCCACGGCCAGGGCGCTGGTCAGGCCCTGCCGATAGAGTTCGGCAGTCTGGGCAGCGTTCACCCGCGCCACCTGGGCCGCCACCTGGGCCTGGTCGATGGCCGCCTGCTGGCTGGTCAGGGCCACCAGGGCCGTGCGCACCTCCAGCGCGGCGCGCCGGACCGCGGCCTGGGCTGCTAGATCGGCGATGCGGGCCAGGGCGCGGCGCTCGCTGCGGTCGGCCCAGAGCTGGCCCCGGTCGAAGATACTCCAGGTGAGGTCCATACCCGCCGACCAATCGCGGGTGCGCCCGCTCAGGCCGCCCTCGTTGGTCATCCGGTACTGGCCATTGGCATTCAGGCTGGGCAGCAGCCGGCGCAGGGGCTCTCCGGCGGCGGCGGCTTGGGCCTCGGCATGGCGCTGGCTGGCCGCCAGGTCCAGACGAATCCGGAGCGCCCCCTCGATGAGCGGGCTCTCCTCCCCGGGAGGCTGCGCGGCGATCTGGAGCAACTCCTGGGGCGCGACCAGCGAGCCGGCTACCGGGGTGTCGAGCAAGTAACCCAGGTGCAGGTACGCGCTCTCCTTCTCGCCCTGGGCGCGGGTGGCCTGGTGCCTGGCCGTGGCCAGCTCTAGTTCGGCGCGGGTCACGTCGTTGGAGCCCACCAATTGGGCAGAAAAACGCGCCCTCGCGTCGGCCAGGCTCTGCTCGGCCAGGTCCAGGCGCCGCCGCGCCGCCTCGTGTACCTGCTCGGCGCTGAGGGTGCGCAGAAAGGCGTCGGCCGCCTCAAAGCCCAGCAAGCGCCGGTCTTCGCGGGCGTTCAGTTTCGCGGCGTCCCGCTCCCGCCGGGCCTGGCGGTACAAGGGCAGGGCGCGCGGATCGAAAAGGGTCAGGGTGGCGGTGGCGCGCGGGGCCAGCACGTTGCGCCGCTGGATGATCACCTGCTCGCCGCCCACCTCGCGCACCGTCTGGTAGGCGCGGCGGGTGTAGTTGCCCACCAGGGTGAGGTCGGGAAAGAAAAAGGCCCGGGCCTTGGCCACGCGGGCATCGGCGGCCTCGCCCTGTAGCTGGGCGGTGCGGCCGCGCTCGTTGCGCTCCAGGGCCAACTGCACTGCCCGCTCCAAGCCGAGCGGCGCCTGAGCCCCCGCCGGGGCGAGGGCGACCAGCAGCCCCAGCCAGGTCAACAATCCCGTTTTGCTCATCGGCCGCGCAACCAGATGCTGGAGATGATCTGCTCGATGGCCGGAGTGGCCAGTTGAAAATCCCGGCCCACTGGACGGGGGTTGGGGAACCACTTCCACAGAAAGGCCCCGACGATGCTCGATTCGCCGGCCACTGCCTCCAGTGCGGTGCGCATACAGGTCTCCTGGATGGGGCGGGCATCCTCCCCGTCCACCTGGTAGTTCCACGGCTCCAAAGGCGCCAGGTAGGACTGGTTGTAGCCCAGTTCAGTGAAGAGGATGTATTTGCCGGTCTGCTGGGAATAGGCGCGCATTTCACCCACGCGCAATGCCCAGCCAGCCTCGACCTCCTCCTGGGTGGGGTCCAGGTGGTCAACCAGGGGAAAATAGGCCTGGATGCCCACCACATCGAGGGCGTCCCAGAAGGGCACCCGAGTGTAGTCGGTCCAGTTGGCCGCGTACGTCAGCGGCGCGAGCGTGACTTTGCGCACCTGGGCGATGAGGGCCCGCCACTGGTTCTCGTGATCCAGGGTGCGGTCCAGTTCGGTGCCCACCACAAAACCATCGGCCCCCTGGCAGGCGGCGGCCAGCCGGGTGATCCAATAAGAATAATCCCGCCAGAAGCGCTCCCAATCCTCGGGCCGCTCAAAGGCGATATCCCCCTTCCAGGAGAAGGGGGAGCCCCAATAGGCCAGATGGGGGATGATGCACAGCTTCAGGCCCCGCTGGTGGGCTTCCTGGATAGGCCGGATCAGGTACGCGGGGGGACTGGCTGGGTCGAAGTCGCGGAAGCTGACCTGGCCCTCGCCGGAGATGCGGGCATAGGGATGGATGGCCACCCAGTTGGCGCCCACCTGGCGCATATCCTGCAAGGTAGTCCCGATCTGGTCACTGCCCCAGTCCTGACCGCTGCCGTGGGTGGAGAGCGTGATACCCAGCACCTTTTCCCCGGGCAGGACAGGGGTGGCGAAGGCGAGCATGAACACCAAAAGCGAAAAGCGCATGCCGACATAATAGGCCTGCGCCCGTCCGCCATCAATATTTGGCCGTGAATTATTGCTCAAACTCCACCTTCTGGCCAAATTCTACCAGACTCAGGGTGCCCTTGCGGTAGGCTTCTAGTTCTTCCTGCCGCACCCGGAGCAGCAGGTCGATGCACATCTTGGGGGGCCCCCCGGAATGCACCTCGACCACCAGATATTCATGGGGCTTGAGCGGCAGGGTATGGCCGTATTCGGCCACCGCCTTCACCAATTCGGCCTTGATCTGGGCCTCTTGTTCATCGGTCACCGCCGCGATCTGGGGCATGACCGGCTGGGTGCGGTCGAAACGGGCCGGAGTCAGGGCGGAAAAAATCTTGCCGAACCCCAGGTTGACAAAGAAGAGCGCCCCCAGGCCCTCGTGGTACACCCCGGAGCACCTGAATCCCTGCCCCTCTCCGGCCAGCGCCTTGTCGAGAATGCCGGCCATAATGTCCACCTGCTTGGCAGCCACGGGATCAGGGCGGTGCTGCTGCCAGGTGAGGTGTTTGGCGAAATCCTCCTCGCTGAGCCGGCCCTGGTGCAGGGCTCGCAGGTCTGCCTTTTTCACCGATCCTTCGAAGATCGCCGGTTCCTGTGCCGCGGCCTCGAGTTCTTTCTGCACCCGCAAAAAGAGGTCTTCCTCCGGCCTGGGTCCCGGGTCTCCTGGCTTGGAACCCGGCCCGCCCGGCGGGGGCATCTCCCTCTCAAAGGTCTTCCCGCCTTCGGCTTGCGGGCCGGCCGAATCAGCCGCCGCCTCGACCGCGAACATCTTCCGCATCATCTTCCTGCTCCGTCCCTTTCCCCAGCCCATCCACCGGGTGCCGCTGGCCAGGTCCCCGCTCAGCACGGTGATGCGCTCCTCCTCCCCCACCTGGGCGATGGCATCGGCGTAGGAGCGGAAGAACTCAGCGGTCTGCTCCTTAAACACCTCAAAGTCGCCGCCCGGCGTCTTTTTTGCCGCTTCCGCCTGCTCCAGCGGACTGCCCATCAGGGCGATCATCAGATTTCGGTTCTGGCCGGCGCTGAGGAACACCGCCCCGTAGCCCTTGAGGTAAACCCCCCGCACCGGGTTGGCAAAAGGCAGATCCTCCCCCCCCTGCAGATGGACCAGGATGGTTTCGGCGATGCCCAGGTCGCGGTACATCTTCTGGGCATCGAAGCTTTCGGCCTCGGCGGCCAGCGGCGCTAACGCCAGCGCGCTCAAGAAGGCGATTGCCATGCGCCACATATCCCCTAGCTCCTCATTGGTCGACGGCCGTGATCAACAACTGTTGCAACAACCCCTCGGTGCGGGTGAAACGATCAGCGGTGGACCAGTCGATGACCTGCAACCCCTGACTGACGGCCTGCAGGTCTTCCTGGCGCTGCTTGTCCAGTTCCACGGCAAAGCTGGTCAGGGCCTGCTCCAGTTGCCGGCGCTGCTGGGTCTGCGAGGTCAACAGGGCCTGCTCCAGATGCTGGCGCTGCTGGGTCTGGACCCTTTGCACGGCCTGCTGCACCATCGCGGCCAGCTGGAGCTGGGCCTGTTGGAACTCGGCGCGGGTGAGCGGCGTGCCCAAGCTGTCAGGCACCGGGGCGGCCCTCAGGCTCAACTGCAACCGCAACTGCCCCTGGCCATACTCGATCTGGGAGTGAGCCAGCGCCAGGATCGCCAGGGAGGCGGCGGCGGCCAGCGACAGCCCCCAACCCAGCTTTTTCCAGCGCCGCGCAGAGGAACGGGGCGGCAGGAAGACCAATTTGGCCGAGGGCTCCTCGTCGGTCCAGGCCGCCAGCAGCCGGCGGGTCTGCTGCAGCTCCTGGTAGCTGCCCTGACAGGCCGGGCATTGCTCCAGGTGCGCGGTGATCGCCCCTTTGCGGGCCGGTTCCACCTCGCCGTGTACATAGGCCACCAGGTCTTCAACGGACAAATCACAACTCATGATCTAGGGCCTCCTGCGAGATCTGCCAGCCAGCCAGCACTTTTCTCAGATTGTTCAATCCATAGTACAGGCGCGATTTGACGGTATTCACCGGCAACTTCAGCACGTCGGCGATTTCGGTGAACTTCAATTGCTGGTATTCCTTCATCACCACCACCAGCCGCTGCTCCTCTGGGATGGCCTGCAAACCCCGCTCCAGCCAGTCGCGCAGGTCGCGGCGCAGGGCACCCAATTCCGCCCCGTCCCGAGTGGGATCGACCGGTTCCCCGATCTCCTCTACCGAGACGGTGGGGCGCTGCTTCCGGCGGCTGAACTCGTCGCGGCAGGCGTTGACCGCAATCTGGTACAGCCAGGTGGAGAAGCGCTCCGGCTCGCGCAACCGGCCCAGCCCCTGGTACGCCTTAAGCAGGGTCTGCTGGCAAAGATCCTGGGCCTCTTCTCGGTCGCCGCCGATGTAGCGCAGGATAAAGTTGTAGAGGCGTCGGTGCCAGCGCCCGGCCAGCAGGTCGAAAGCCCCTTCCTCGCCGCTCAGGCAACGGGCAATCAGGTCCGCGTCGCTCATCCCCATCTCCGGTTCTGGATATAAGACGACTGGCTAGGGCCAAAAGTTTTGCCGCGCTGGGAAGGTTGGCGCCTAATACCTATATTTGGTGAAATATACACCCAATCCCAAGCCTAAGAGTATCTGATTGAGGTGCGGGCGAAGGGCTGCGCCAAAAACGCCCTGCGGCTGGTGCCGGGTCAAGAGGAGTTCCTGATGCCCCCGAAAAAGGTCCTGATCACCGGCGCCACCGGCCTGATCGGCTACGCCGCCTATACCTGGCTGCGCCGCCACCCCGAGCGCTACGAGGTCTATGGCCTCGATCTGAGCCGCCAGCTCTCGGACCGGGTGCCAGAGCACTGGGTCTGCGACATCCCCGCCGATCACTTCCGCCAATGCGACCTGCTGGACACGGTGGGCCTCGGCCATGCCGTGCAGGGCATGGACGCGGTGGTCCACCTGGCCGCCGACCCGGCGGGCAGAGGCTGGGAGAGCCTCTTGCACAACAACATCATCGGCGCGTACAACGTTTTCGAGGCTTGCCGCCAGGCCGGGGTCAAACGCCTGATCGCCGCCAGCACCATCCAGGTTTCCACCGGCAATATGCAGCAGGAACCGTACCTGGCCATCATCGAGGGCCGCTTTCAGGACCTGCCCGCCGACTTCCCCAAGGTGAAGGGCACCGACCTTCCCCGGCCGCGCAATCTCTACGCCGCTTCCAAGGTCTGGAGCGAGTCGCTGGCCCAGGTCTACGCCTACAGCCACGGCATGTCCTGCCTGTGCATCCGCCCCGGTTGGGTGGTGGCCCAAGACCGGCCACCCAACGCCGGGTCGGCGCATCTCTGGTGCAGCCAGGCCGACATGGCCCAACTGATCCAGCGCTGCGTCGACGCGCCCGAGGATCTGCGTTTTGCCATCTACTACGGCATGTCGGACAACCAGTGGCGCTGGGTGGATCTGGAACAGGCCCGCCAACAAGTGGGCTACCTGCCCGCAGACCGCGCCGAGGACCACCGGTGAGGTGCCCATGCGCCCCGTAATCCTAGACGTCGACCCCGGGGTCGATGACGCGCTGGCCATTCTCATGGCCGTGCATTCCCCGGAAATGGAGCTCATCGGCCTGACCACGGTGAGCGGCAATGTGCCGCTGGACCAAACCACCGAAAACGCGCTCAAGGTGCTGGAACTGGCCGGCCGCACGGACGTGCCGGTATGTATGGGGGCGGCCAAACCCCTGGTTCGCCAGCCGCACTACACCTACGAGGTACACGGACCCGAAGGCCTGGGGGCGGCTGATTTGCCAGACCCCGAAACCATGCCGGCCGGCGACGCCATCGATTTCCTGATCGAAAATATCGAAGCCCGTCTGGGCGAGGTGATCGTGGTGGCCACCGGCCCCCTCACCAACCTGGCCCTGGCCGAAGCCCGGTGCCCCGGCATCCTGAGCCACGCCCGCCGGCTGGTGATCATGGGCGGGGTGTTACACGAGCCGGGCAATATCTCGCCCCATACCGAATTCAATTTCCACGCCGACCCGCACGCCGCCCGGCTGGTGGTCAATTCGGGGGCCAACATCGCCCTGGTGCCCCTGGAGGCCGCCCGCCAGCTCTGGCTGGAGCAGGACCTGCTCTTGCAGCGCCTGGCCGGCAGAGAAGACGCCCTCGCCCTTTTCTGTGCCGCCGCCACCCAGACGGTGATGGCCTTCGAAACCCAGCGATACGGCCGCAAAGGTATGCACCTGCACGACCCCTTGGCCGTGGGCCTATCCATCTTTCCCGAGTTGTGCAAGGTTCAGCCTCTGTGGATCGACGTCGAACCCGATGGCGAATTAACCGCCGGACAGCTGGTGGTGGACCGCCGTCCCTTTGTCATCGACGGCCATCTGGTCGGCAACCAGGTAGAGTGCGCCGTCAAGGTGGATGTGCCCGGTTTCCTCGAGGTTTTCCTCGATCGTCTGTTGAAGTGATCTCCTTCCCCTCACCCTGATTCCCAGCGCAGAGGTTTGTTATGCATTCGCGTCGCCAACGACTCGCCGAGGCCCTCGACCGGGCCGGGGCCCAGGCCTTTCTGGCCCATCAACGCCCCAATCAGCTCTACCTCCTAGACCATCCCGATCCCAGCACCGTGATCTCGCGCGGCAACTGCCACGCCATTCTCTTCAGCGCCGGGCGCACCGTTGTTTTTCCCGGGGTGTGGAGTTCCAACGCCTGCCGCGACCTGCTCACCAACTGCGAGGTCATCCCCTGCGAGCTGGGCGATCCCTCCCCGGCCGAGCAGCTGGAGGCCTACCTGAAAAAGGCCGGCCTCAAGAAAGTACTCTCCGACCAGCTCACGCCCCATTTTCCGGGCACCGAGGTGGTGGTCGAGGACGTGGGTGCGGTGCTGCGCCGCTGCAAGGACGAACGCGACCTGGCCTTCATGCGCGAGGCTGCCCGCATCTCCGACTTAGGCATGAGCACCGCCTTCAAGGCCGTCCGGCCCGGACTCACCACCCTCGAAGTGGTCGCCGAAGGCACCGCCGCCATGCTCCGAGCCGGCGCCGAATACGCGGTCATGAACCCCGCCGTGGGCATCGGCACCTATTATCTGGACAGCGGCGAAGACCCCCGCCGGGTGATCAAAGAAGGCGACATGCTCTTCATCGACATGGCCGCCTACGTACATGGCTACCTGGGCGACATGACCCGGGCCGCCATCGTCGGCGAGGGCACCCCCCAGCAGCGCGAGTTGCTGGCCACCGTCCACCAGGCCTATCACACCGCCTCGCAGGCCATGGTGCCGGGGGCCGAGGGCCGCAAGATCTATCAGTCGGTGGTGGATTGTTACGCGGCCAAGGGCTGGGCCAAGTATTTCGTGCACCACCTCAGCCACGGCCTGGGCCTGGGCGGCGACCGGCCCGGCATCAACCGCGAGAGCGGCGATGTGTTGCAGGCCGGAGATGCCCTTTCCTGCGAGCCGGGGCTGTACGTGCCCGGCCTGGGCGGGGCGCGGGTGGAGAATATGATCTACGTGTCGGCAAAGGGGCCGGAGGAGTTGACCAAATGCCCCATCGTCCCTCAACTAGGATTTTGATATGGAACTAACCCAGGAACAGCTTGCCCACTTCCGCGACCAGGGTTATCTGGTGGTGGAAAACGTCATCACCCTGGCCCAAGCCGAAATGCTGCGCGCCGCCATCGAGCAGCTGAACCTGGCCCGCCACCCCGGCGATATCGGCCTCAGCACCGCGGACAATTACCTCACCATCATCCACGACCTGCCCAAACGCGCCGGCCCCCTGGGGCGCATCATCCAGTACCGCCCAGTGCTGAGACTGGTGCAACAACTGATCGGCAAGCAGGTGCGGGTGACCGGTGGCCTGCTGCTCGACAAAGACCCACAGCACAACTGGGAGGTGCCCTGGCACCAGGACACCGGCATCTACGTGGCCCACACTCCCCCCGGCGAAAAGGACGACGTGCGCGGCGGCCTGCCGGTGTACTCCACCCGGGGCCTCGAACTGGCCGGCGATGTCACCTGCCGGCTAGCCCTGGACCCGGCCCTGCCAGACAGCGGCGGGCTCTACGTCCTGCCCGGCACCCACCACGAGCACCTGGGCGACAACAAGAACGTGGCCGCTCTCCACGGCAGCAACAAAGGTCTGTCCGCACCCCAGTCCATCGGCTCGGCCCTCTTCTACAACCCTCTCGTCCTCCACCGCTCGGAGAAGATGACCTCTGACCAGCAGCACCGCCGCATCCTACATCTGAGTTGGGGCCCGGCGGATCTGCGCCTGCCGGACGGGGCGGAGATCTACCCCTGGCCCCAGCCCTTCCCGCTCACCCCGGTGGACGCGCTGGTTTGAGTCCTTCCTCTCTCAAACCCCAGGAGCTTCCCCATGTCCTTTCGTCTTACCCCCGGCCAACTGGCATTCATGGAAACCTTCGGCTACCTCTCCTTTCCCGGGCTGCTCAAGGACCGCCTTCAGGCCATCGAACAGGCCTTTGAAGAGATCATGGCCGTCAAGGGAGGCCCGGACCACCAGGGCCTCAAGCGGCTGGCCGTCGCGCCTTTTCTCAATCACCACCCATACCTGTGCTCCCTGCTCGACGACGAACACATCGCCGGCATCGCCGAAAGCTTGATGGGGCCGGATTATCAGTACTGGAACAGCGACGGCAACTACTACGTCGGGGATACACCCTGGCATTCGGATACCTCCTGGCCGGAGCCGATCCGCTTCTACAAGATGGGGATCTACCTCGATCCCCTCAGGGCCGACACCGGCGCGTTGCGCATCATCCCCGGCAGCCACCGCTTCGGGGAAGGCTTCGCGGAGAGCGTACACGCGCAGCTGACCACCAACAAGGAATCGTGGGGCGGACTGAAGGGGAGCGAAGTGCCGGCGCTGGCGCTCGAGACCGAGCCCGGTGATCTGGTGATGTTCAACCACTCGACCAAACACAGCGCTTGGGGCGGCAGCGAAAAACGCCGCATGTTCACCATCGTCTTCACCCCCAAACACACCGGCGCGGACGCCGACCATTTCAAGGAGATCGTTCGCAGCCACCGCTACACCACGCGGGAGGTCTTCGGCATTCCGGGGGGACCACTCCTGGCTATGGCTTCGCCCGAACGGCTGCGCCATCTATCCCAATTGTTGGAGCACGTGCCAGCGGCATAGGGCGCCGGAGGGTCTTGGGTATCGTCTCACTCCCCCAGAGCGCGGGTGCGCAACTGATCCAGCCCGATGGCCGCCAAGAGCACCACGCCCCGAGTCACGTCCTGCCAGAAACTCGATACATCCAGCAGCGTCAGCCCATTGTTGAGGGTCCCCAGCAAGAGCACCGCCAGCAAGGTCCCACACACACTGCCCCGCCCGCCCAAAAGACTGGTGCCGCCCAGGATCACCGCCGCCACCACCGTCAGCAGATGTTTGCCCGCCGCATCCGGGGCCCCGGCCCCCAGCATGGCCGCCAGCACCAATCCACTTAGCGCCCCGCTCAGGCCCGAGCCCACGTACAGGAGCATCAACATGCGTTCCACCGGCAGCCCCATCAGCCGGCTGGCCACCGCATTGCTGCCCGCAGCATAGGTATAGCGCCCAAAGCGGGTGTGGCGCAGCACCCAGCCCAGCGCCGCGTACACCGCCAGCATCAAGAGCAGCGGCACGGGCAGGCCACCTAACTGACCATTGCCCAGCCAGGCAAAGGAATCCACCAACAGGGGTTTGGTCAGGCCACCCGTCAGCACCAGGGCCAGCCCACTCACCACGCTCATGGTCCCCAGGGTAGCGACAAAAGAGTTGAAATGCAGACGGGTGGTCAGCGCACCATTGATCGCCCCGATCCCCCCACCCAGTACCAGGGCCAAGAGCGCGGCCAGCCACACGTCCATGCCCCCAGCGTGCAACAGGGCCACCACCACCCCGGTCAACCCGGCCACCGCCGCCACCGACAGATCTAGGCCCCCGGCGATGATCAGCGGGGTCTGCGCCGCCGCCATCAAACCGATGAAAGCCATATTGGCCCCGATGCTGACCAAATTGTCGAAGCTGAGGAACCAGGGCGAGAGCAGGGCGAAGCAACAGCTCACCCCCAGGTAAAAGAGCAGCAGCAAGCCCACCCCGGCCCAGGGCTTAGCGATCAGCGCGTAGAACCTAGACATCTGCCTTCAACGGGCGGGGAGGAGGGTTTCGTACCCGGCCAGATCGGGCTTGCCCTTCAGTCCGGCCAGGTGCCGGCCAAAAGCTTCCTGGGGGAAGGCATAGGAAAAGCCCGGCCCCTGTTCCCGGCAGAGGAAGTCGGGATAGTACTGGCAGATATTGGTCCGGGTGACCATCAGATGCCGGACCAGCACCGCCGGAGGCAGGGGGCGTCCGGCCAGCGCCATCAAACCGATGGGGATGAGATAGTTGCCGTAGCGTTCGGGGAAGTAGGCCACCGAGGCGACTAGCGTTTCCTCTTTGGCCAGGGTCTCCAACTCATCGGCCCCGTTGCCCACCGCAATGGCATCCCCCTGCCGGCCGGTCTGCTGCACTGCCCGCAGCATGCCGGTGACCGACTGATCGTTGATGGCCGTCAGCATCAGCGGCGCACCCGGGGGGATGCGGGCCAGCACGTTGCTCATCTGCTGGAAAGAGTACTGCAGGGTGTTCTTGGTATCGATGCGGATCAAGTGATCTCCGGGAAAGTCGGGCAGCACCGCCATAAAGCCGGCTATCTGGCCTTCGGTGCGCATGGCCGGGATGGCCCCGGACTGGGGCAACTCGCCCACCACCAGGTATCCCTTGGCCACCGCTTCGGCGCCAAAGCGGGCCAGGGCTGCCTGGCCCAGGTACGAACCGCCCATAAAACCCGAACGCGGGTTGTCGGCCCCAAAGAAGGTGGCCCCTGGCATGGGAATGTCGATGGCCACCACCCCGATGCCGGCCTTGGCGAATTTCTGCATGATGGTGGGGCCAAAGTTCACATCGGTCTGGAACTCGATAACAAAGTCCACGCCGCGCCGCACAAAGCTCTCAGCATTGGCCAGGGCCGTGGGACCGTCGAGCCGGTTGTCGGCCACCAGCAATTCGACACCCGCAGCATCTGCATTGGCCTTGATGCCCTCCTCCACCCTGATGCCAAAGGCCATATCTCGCTGCAGATTGGCAAAGGCAAAGACATGGTGGTCCCCGTTCTTGGGCGGTCGAAGCGGCTTGAGTTCGGCCACCATGGCCTGCAGCTGCTCGGCCTTGAGCATGAGCCCGCCGAAGCCGGCCGGATCAAAACCGTGCCACTCCTCGGCGGTAGCCCCCGCCGCCAGGCCCAACACCAGGACTAGAGTCGAGAATATCTTCTTCATATGTTTCCTCCCGGGAAAGATCGGCGGTGAATGTAGTACAATCCCCCGGCCCTATCAAGGTTTGTCAGCGAAGGCCGCCGCGCGGTTGCTCTGCTTCACCTCGCGCCCTATCCTACACGTGATGGCGCTGGGCGAGCAGGTTCTGAAGATCATGAGGAGACGTGCGGAGACCTAGTAGATGAATGGACACCGGGTTGCAGTCATACTGCTGCTCACAGGAACAGCCCCCGGAGAGACCATGGCCCAGGAAGAGCTTTTCGCCGAGAGATTCGCCAGCCCCATTGCAGTGCAGCACCTGGCGGAACTCAGCCGGCTGCAGACGCAAGCCGAGCAGGCACTGCAAGCGCGAGAGCAAGACGAGACGCTCCCACCCTTATTGCGCGAGGTGAGCCTGCACAGCCTGGCCTATGCACTCGTCCGCGCGCGCCGGGAAGTGGAAACCTGGACGTCGATGGAGCAACTGGAGGCGCACTACCCACAGGTGGTGCAGCAGGTGGAGTGGATCATCCAAGGCGCTGACCGGCTGGCCGCAGGGGAGGATCCCTTCGCCGGCAGGACCGGGTTCATGTTCAAGGCGTATCGCTCAGAGCTGGACGGCCGATTGCAGCCCTATGGCCTCTACCTCCCCACCGACTTCGATCCGCAGCAGAGTTATCCGTTGGTGGTGATGCTGCATGGGTACGGCGGCAACCCCGAAGAAGCCATGCAGGCGGTGTTCGGGCGGGGCGGGGCGTACCAGGACCAGGGCTTCATCGTCGCCACTCCCTATAACCGGGACAATATTGGCTATGCTAACCAGCTCGGCGAGGAGGATGTCTGGCGGGTCATCCAGGATGTCCAGCAGACCTGCCGCATCGACACCAACCGCCTCTACCTGACCGGCCACTCCATGGGTGGAGGGGGCACCTTGCACCTGGGAATGCTGCACGCGGACCGCTTTGCCGCCATCGCGGTGGTGTCCACCTGGAGCGACCTCCGTCACGCCGAGAATGCCCTCAACCTGCCGATCAAACTCTGCCACGGCGAAGTGGACCCGCTATTCAGTATAGAATTTCCCCGGACGCTCTTTAAGCAGCTGAAGGAGCTGGGGTATCGGGTGGAGTACGAGGAGTACCTGGACGTGGGCCACAACGCTGGGGACCAGGCGTACCGGGATGGCCGCATCTTTTCCTGGTTCTCCCAGTTCGTCCGCGATCCATACCCGCGCCGCGTACTGCACACCACGACCAACCCCACCCGTTATGGGCAAAGCTACTGGACGCGCATGGAGGTGCTGACCGAGCCCTATGTCTTCGGGCAGCTCGAAGCGCAGGTGGAGGAGGGCAATCACATCGCCGTGAAGACCAAGAACCTGAGCCGTTTCTCGCTGGCCCTCAGTTCGGGACTGGTGGCCATGGACCAGCCCGTTGAGGTCGTGGTCGATGGGGTGCCCTGTTTTGCGGCCGTACCCCCGGCGGATGGCTCGCTCTCCTTCGCCAGGTCAGGGGATCGCTTCGCCCGTACCCACGAGGCGTGGAGGCCGGCCCTGGTCCCCGGCGGCGGCTTGGCAGAACTCCGCTCTGGCTGGCACATATTTGTGTACGGCACCCAGGGCAGCCAGGAGGAAACCGCCGCCGCGCAGCAGGCGGCCGAGCGACTGGCCGAGGTCAATATCGGCATCGCCGGCGACAATGAGAGGGTGGACATCACCTTCCCGGTCAAAGCGGATACTGCCCTCACTGGGGAGGATCTGGCGCGGGCCAATCTGATCCTCTTCGGCACCCCCCGGACCAATGTGATGCTGGCGCGCATCGCAAGAGCACTGCCGGTGGAGTTCGGCGACCAGCAGCTGGTGCTCGCCGGCGAGACTTTTGCGGCTGAGGACCTATTGCTATTGATGATCCATCCCAACCCCCTGCAGCCGGACCGCTACGTGGGACTGGTCGCGCCGCTGGGCCCCACGGCCTATGCGGGGTTATCCGGGGACTTTGGAGGGATGCCGGACTATGTCCTCCTGCGGCCGGACGGCAGTGCAGCGCGCCAAGGGCGCTTTGATCGCAACTGGCTGCCGCGCCAGCGCACCGGGGAGTAAGCAGGATATGCAGCGCCTCTGCCTTCTGATAAGGTGATCCGCAGGGTTGCCTCCAGGCGACTGGGTGTGTAGATATAGAGGTAAACCCCTTTGAGGTAGGTCATGTCCGCACTGTGGCTAGTGGGTTATTGCCTGGCCCTCCTGCCCCTGCAAGTAGGGGCTTCCGACTTGTTCACCACCGGCGACCTGGAATTCCTGGCCGGCGGCGGTCTGGGCGAAGGCGGCCCGGCCCTGGACGCCAGCCTGCTGCCCCAGGATGTGCTGGCCGCCCCGGACGGGTCGGTCTACTTCGCCGACGAACTCTACAACCGAGTGCGCGTGGTCGATGCTCAGGGCCGCCTGCGCACCGTGGTGGGCGATGGCCGCTACGGATTGGATACCCAGGTCCTCTCCGCCCGCCAGAGCGCCCTGGCCATCCCGGCTAGCCTGGCGCTGGGACCCGAGGGCCAGCTCTATCTAGTTGATTTGGGCAACCGCCGGATCTGTGTGCTCGACCCGGACGGGACCCTGCGCACCTTCATGGGCCCCGGCCACTCCCTGGTGGCTGCCTCTGCCAACGGCTTTGCCCCGTACGCAGTGGCCGCCGATGCCGAGGGCCGCGTGCTGGTGGCCGACCGGGGCAACCAGCGCATCTGGCAGCTGGATCCCGACGGCCGGGGACGGCCCGTAGCCGGCAATGGCCAGCGCGGTTTCAGCGGCGATGGCGACCCTTCAGCCTTGGCGCGCCTGGCTGACCCGCGCGCCGTGGTCGTGGGTCCCGATGCCTCGATCTACGTCGCCGACACCGGCAACCGCCGCGTGCGCCGCGTCGACCCTCAGGGCCGCATCTCCACCTTGGCCGGAGACGGCGGCGAACTGCCCTGGAGCGGCCGCCGACCTGCCCTCCAGGCCAGCCTCAAGCCCATAGACGTGGCCCTCGACTTGCAGGGACGGCTGTTGGTGCTCGACGAACTGGGACCGCGCCTGCTGCGCCTCGAAGCCGATTCCACCCTGGTGGTGCTGGCCCAATTCGACCCTGGCTCGCAGCCCAAGGCCCTCAGCGTCGACCGCCAAGGCCGCGTCCTGGTGGCCGACTATGCCCAGCGCCGCGTGGTGCTCCTCCAGGACCAGGCCTCGCCCCTGCCCCTGGCCGGCAACGGCCTCTTGCGCGCCAGCGGCGAGGGCGGGCCGGCCCTCAACGCCTCCCTGTACCAGCCCTTTGGCCTGGCCTACGACCCCCAGGGCAACCTCTACCTCGCCGACCGCCGCAACCACTTGGTCCGCCGGGTGCGCGCCGACGGCATCATCGAGCGGGTGGCCGGCACTGGCCTGCCCGGCTTTGGCGGCGAGGGCGGACCGGCGCGTTTGGCCCTACTCAATCAGCCCACTGGCCTCGCCTTCGACCGCCAGGGCAATCTCTACATCGCTGACAGCGCCAACCACCGCGTCCGCAAACTCAGCCCCGATGGCAATATCCAAACCGTGGCCGGCACCGGGGTGCCCGGCTTTGGCGGAGACAGTGGACCCGCGCGCCTAGCCCTGCTAAACCAGCCCAATGGACTGGCCTTCGACTCCCAGAACAACCTCTACATCGCCGACAGCGCCAACCGCCGCGTCCGCAAACTCGACACCAGCGGCAATATCCAAACTGTGGCCGGCACCAACCGCGACCTGCTGCCCGGCGAAGGCGGACCGGCCCTGGAAAGCGCCCTCGCTTCGCCCATGGATCTGAGCTTTGCCACCGAGGGCCTGCTCTTTATCGCCGACCCCGGCAGCCACCGGGTCTACACCCTGAGCCCGGAGGGCCTGCTGCGCTCCCTGGCCGGCATTGGCAGTCCCGGCCAGGGGTACGACGGCCAGCTGGCGGCCCACGCCGCCCTCAACCAGCCCCTGGGTCTGGTGGCCGATGGCAGCGGCGGGGTGTACCTCGCCGACACCGGCAATGGCCGGCTGGTGCATGTGGATGGCGACGGGGTGTTGAGGGTACTAGAGACCGACGCTGGCCGCCCGGCCCGCCTCACCCTCGACCTCAGAGGCGGCCTAGTGCTGGCCGATATCGAGCAGCACCGTGTCGCCCGCCTGCCAGTGGCACGCCAACTGGCCGACGCCGGCGTCCGCATCCACACCTCTTTCTCCTACCAGCTGGAGAGCGAAGCGGCCCTGAGCACGCCCGGCTTGCTGGAGCTGGTCTACAATCCCGATGCCAGGGTTCTTTATTTTACCCACCGCGAGGGTGTGGAACAGCTCCTGCCCGCCCGCCGTCGCTTCGCCCACTTTCAGGCCAGCTCCTATCGCACCGCCCTAGCGCCCGCTGCCCTGGGCGCTGGTCTGATGGTGTTGACCCCGCCGGCCCTGGGCCGGTCCCAGCCCCTGACCCTGATCGCCGCCGACAACGAAGGCAAACCCCTGTACCTGCCCCTGGCCCAGATCAGCGAGGCCGCCGATGTGCTGACCAAGAGCGGCGGCCAGCTCTACCTCTACCAACAAGATAGAGGCCGTCTCCTGCGCCTGGTCGACCAAACTCTGGAACTATGCGCGACCCTGCCCACCGGTCCGGCCCTGCTCGAAGGTACCCCCGCCGGGCCCCTCTTCATCGCCTCGGTCCAGAGCCGCGAACTCTTCAAGGCCGAGGATCTCGATCAGGATGGGCAGTTCACCCTGCGGCGGGTGGCCCTGCTGCCCGAGCGGCCAGTGGCCCTCAGTTTCGGCGCCGAACTCTACCTGGCCCTGGCCGGGGGACACCTCTACCGCCTTGGCCCAGATGAGCAGCTCCAGGAATTGGCCTCAGGTTTTGCCCCGGCCCTGCTCGACCTGGCCGCCGGCCCGGACGGAGCGATCTACGCCCTCGAGGGCGACGCGTACAGCGGCCGTATCCTCCGCCTCTCCCCACCCACTCCTCAGGTCGAAGCCTGGCCGCCGCGCCTGGACTTTGGCCCCCAGCGGGTGGGCCTCTATGCCAGCCGGCAGCTCATGTTGCGCAACCGGGGCACCCTGCCGGTCGAACTGGTCGCGGCCCAGGGTTCGGCCCTGCGCATTGCCCAGGGCCCCTCGCTGCGCCTGAACCCTGGTGAAACCCGCACGCTGGACCTTTCCTACACCCTGGCCGCACGCGGCACCCAGACCGACACCCTGTTCTGGCGCGCCCCCGGCGGCACTGCTCTGCTGCAAGTGCCCCTGGCTAGCCTGGGCCTGGCCCCGGAGCTTCGCCTCAGCGCCGCCGCCCTGGACTTTGGCACCGTGGCCGTGGGCAAAGAAGCCCACCAGGCACTGACCCTGGGCAACCCGGGCACCGCTCCCCTCCAGTACCGCCTCGAATTGGCAGGGACCTATCGCCTGGGCCTCGTTGGTACCGGCCAACTGGCACCGGGCGCTGCAATCCAACTGCCCCTCAGCTTGGTGCCGGCCCAGCGGCGCGCCTATGCCGACACCCTCTTCATCTACAGCGACGTACCCGAAACCCCGGTGCGCCGGGTACTGCTCAGCGGCCGGGGGGGCCAGCCCGAACTGGCCGCCCTGCCGACCAGTCTGGACCTGGGCCTGACCCGCATCGGCCAGGCCCGCCGCTATCACCTCGAGCTGCGCAATACCGGCGAGGTGGAGCTGCACCTGGACCGGATGCTCACCGGCTCCCGGCTCGTGTTGCCCGCCGCCAGGCGCCTAAATATCCCGCCTGGCCAAACCGGTGTGGTGGAGGTGGTTTTCACCCCCAGGGACACCAGCCTGGTGCAGGGGACCCTCACCTTTACTACCGATGATCCGGCCCACCCTCGCGCGAGTTTCCCCTTTGCCGGCCGGGGCAACCGCACCTTCCTGTACACCGCAGCGACCCGGCATCTCTTTGCCCCCACCGTGGTGGACAAGGGCCGCGTCTGGGAGTTGGAGGTCCGCAATCTCCATACTCGCACCGCCCTGGCGCTGCAGGCCCTCGCCGAAGGTCCCTTCCGGGTACTCCAGGCCCCGGCCAAACTAGCGCCCGGCGCACGGGGGGTGATCCAGTTGGAGTACCGGCCCACCCGCCCTGGGACCAGTCGCGGCCGGCTGGTGCTCAGCACCAATCTGAAGGAATCGCTGGAAGTCGCCCTCGAAGGCCGTGGCCAGGCCCCCACCACCCTCACCCTGGGGGTGCCGGCACTGCGGGACGGGGAGTTCGCCATCCCCCTGCAATTGCACCAGGCCCGGGAACTAAACGGGTTGAGCCTGGAGTTGAGCCTGCCCGCCCCATTGGCATACGCGGGCATGGAATTCCCCGCCGGCAGCCTGGTGGCGCACCCCCTCATCCTGGCCAATCCCGGGGAGGACGGCAACCTGGCCCTGGGCCTGTCCTTCGACCCCCCGGTGAACGGCGAGGGTCTGCTGGGGCTGCTGCACCTGCGGCTGGTCAGTCCCAACCCCTCCTCGCTGGTGCTGAGGGTAAACTCCGCCGTGGTCCGCTCCGCCTCCGGGGCGGCCGACACCCTGGCCCTCCATCCTCCCTATCCCAACCCCTTCAACGCCGAGGTGGTGCTCAGCTACGAACTCCCCCGGGCCCAGCCTCTCTCCCTGGTCATCTACAACGCGGCCGGGCAGCAGGTGCGGACCTTGGTCTCGGGGGTTCAGGAGGCGGGTTCCTACCGCCTGGTGTGGGATGGCCGCGACCAGCAGGGAAGGCTGGCGGGCAGCGGCATCTACCTGGTCCGGCTGCGCAGCCCCGGCGGGCAGCTTTCTCAGCAACTCCTGATTCTCCATTGACTTGCTTGACACTGTCCAGGGGCTGTCCTACATTCTCCCCGCCTCTTCATCAAGGCCGAGGAATGGATGGTGTGCAATAGGCGATCCTTGATTGTGCGGTGGCCTGGCAACTGGTTGGTCTGGCTCTTCCTGCTGGGCCTGCCGGCCTGTAGATCGGCCACGACACCGGCCATCGCCCCTGGGGTCTATCACCACCAGCTCAATCTCCCTCAAGGGCCATGGGTCATCAATATTATCGAGGTGGACCTTCCCGAAGCCCGAGAAGGGGGCCTCAGCCTGCGCACGGCCAGGGCCGACCTGGCGCACGGGGTGCTCGAAAAAACCAGCGCGCTGGCCGGCAAGGCCATTGCCGCCATCAACGGCGACTACTTCTATAAAGACGAGCCGGTACTGCGCACGGCCGGCCTGCAGGTGCGCCATGGGCAACTGCTGCAACTCCCCCAGAAACGCTCGGTCTTCGCCCTCGACACCGAGGGCCAGCCGCTGATCGAGGTCTTTCACTTTGAAGCCGGCCTGATCCAGTCCCCCGACCAGATCCTGCCCATCACCGCCCTCAACCGCCGCCCGGCGGCCAACGGCCTGAGCCTCTATACCCAGTTCGGCCCCAGCTACCTGGACTCCAGCCGCGCCCAGATCGGCTACCAGCTCCAGCCCCTGACGCCGACCCCCTTGGCCAACGACACGGTCACCGCGCGCGTGGTCCAGGTGCTGCCGGTCAACGCCGATATCGCCCTGGACGAGGGCCAATGGCTGGTCAGCGCCGGGGTCAACTACCTGAACAACACCCCCCTGGCCCCAGGTGACACGGTGCGTGTTTTCTGCCTGCTGCCTCCGGCGATGCACCCCCTGCAGGAGGGTCTGGGCGGCGGGCCCCGCCTGCTGCGCGACGGCGAAGTCTCCATCGAATACGAGCAGGAAGGATTGGACCGCAACGCCCCCAAATTTGTCTTCGAACGCCACCCCCGCACCGCCATCGGCTATACCAAGGACGCGGAAACCCTCTTCCTGATCACCGTGGACGGCCGGCAGCCTGGGTACAGCGAAGGCATGACCCTCCAGGAATTGGCCGATTTCATGGGCAGCAAAATGGCCGAATACACCAATGTCGGTGCCAATGCCTACCAGGCCCTCAACCTGGACGGGGGCGGCTCCACCACCATGGTGGTGCACCAGCAGGTGGTCAATCGACCCTCGGACGAAACCGGCGAGCGGCCGGTGGCCAATGCCCTGCTGGTGGTGGATACCACCGCCACCCTCTGAATCCCATGCCCTGCATCCGCGCCGAAGAGCTGAAAAACCTGGGTATCGCCCTTTTTGCCGCCGTGGGGGTGCCCCCTGCCGAAGCCGAGTTGGTGGCCGACCACCTGGTCGAATCCAGCCTTTTGGGCCACGACAGCCACGGGCCCCTGCGTTTTCCCCAGTACGTGGAGATGGTGCGTCAGGGCACGGTCACACCCGGCGCTCCCACCCAGGTCCTGCGCGCCACCCGCTGCCTGGCCCAGCTCTCGGGCAACTGGAACTTCGGCCCGGTCAGCGCCGAAGCCGCCATGCGTATGGCCCTGGAGCTGGCCAAACAAGCCCCTCTCTGTGTGATAACCCTCAAAGATTGCAACCACGTGGCCCGGCTGGGCCGTTTCGCCGCCCTGGCCGCCCGCGAGAACCGCATCGCCCTGATCGCCGCCAATGGCCACGGCGGCGACCTGGCGGTGGCCCCTTTTGGCGGTATAGAGCGGCGCCTGCCCACCAACCCACTGTGCCTGGCCCTGCCCACGCAGCGGCCCTGGCCCCTGGTCCTGGACATGACCACCAGCGCCATCTCCGGCGGGGCCCTGCGCCTGCACCAGAACGTGGGCAAGCCCACCCCGCCCGACCGGCTCATCGACGCCCAAGGGCAGCCCACCATCAACACCAAAGACTATTATGGCCCCCCGCCCGGCGCCATGCTGCCCCTGGGTTTTCCCGGGGCCGGCCACAAGGGCTTTGGCCTGGCGGTGATGGTCGACATCCTGGCCGGGGCCCTTTCAGGCGCCGGCTGCAGCCAGGCCGCACCCGAGCGCAGCGGCAACGCCCTCTTCATCGCCCTGATCGACATCGCCGCCTTCACCCCTCTGGAGCGCTTTTTCCAGGAGAGCGAGCAGTTCATCGACTGGGTCAAGTCCAGCCCGCCGGCCGCCGGCTTCGAGGAGGTGCTCCTGCCCGGCGAGCAGGCCTGGCGCATCTCCCAGCAGCGATTGCAAAAGGGCATCTCCGTGGACGAGCGGGCCTGGGGCCAGATCAGCGCCCTGGCCGCCGAACTGGGCGTGGCCTTGCCCCTTCCTCTCCCTGCCTGAACCATGGCCGATAAGACCAATATCCTCGTCCTGGCCATCGACTCTCTGCGCGCCGATCACCTGGGCTCTTACGGCGAATCCCGCCCCCTCACCCCAGCCATCGACCGCCTGGCTTCCCAGGGGACCTTGTGGGAAGAGTGTTTCGCCCCGGCCATTCCCACTCATCCCTCCTTCACCACCTTCTACACCGGCCAGCACCCCCTGACCCACAACATCGTCTGCCACGGTGGCCAGGCCCAGCTCGAGGCGCTCACCCCCACCCTGCCCGAACTGCTGCTCCAGGCCGGGTATACCACGGCGGCCATCGACAATCTGGGCTGGGGCAAATACGCCTGGTTCAATCGGGGCTACGAGTACTACATGGACCCCTCGCGCCGTCAGGCAATGCCGCTGATGGTTCCCGCCGAAGATCTAAACCAACGAGCCCTTCAATTCTTGCGCGGCCACGCCCAGGAGCCCTTCTTCCTGCTGGTCCACTACTGGGACGTACACACCCCCTACCTGCCCCCCGAGCCGTACCGTCGGCGCTTCTATCAGGGTAAAGACCAGGCCGATCCGGCCAACCATTCGCTGGATTCGCTGTGGCAGCACCCCCTGGGCAAGACCTGGCAGGACACCTGGTTCAAGTGGGTGGGCGGGGTCACGGACGCGGCCTTTGTCAATGCCCTCTACGCCGGGGCGCTGAATTATCTGGATACACAGCTAGAGCACCTGTTGGAGGAATTGGCCGCCCTGGGCCTGGAGGAGCGGACCTTGGTGGTGCTGATGGCCGACCACGGCGAGAGCCTCACCGAACACGGCATTTACTACGACCACCACGGGCTCTACGACTGCTGCCTGCACGTGCCGCTCATCCTGCGCTGGCCCGGCCGGGTGGAGGCAGGGCAAAAGCAGGGGGGGCTGACCCAGCATTTCGACCTGGCCCCTACTCTGCTGGCCGCCGCCGGAGTCGAAGTCCCCGCCGGCATGGAGGGCAGAAACCTGCTGGCCGCCGACCGCCAGCCCCCCTCCCAGGTGCTCAGCGCCGAAAACACCTGGCAGTCCAAGTGGAGCCTGCGCACCGCCAGCCACAAACTCATCCTGGCCCGCCGACCAGACCCCTACGGCAATCCCCCCCGCGAACTCTACGACCTGCAGACCGACCCGGGCGAGACCCGCAACCTGGCCGCCGAGCAACCCGACCTGTGCCGTGCGCTAGAAGAAGAACTGGAGCGCCTGATCCGCCGCCGCCTCGAAACCCTGGGCCGCACCCAGGACCCGCTTTTGGAACAAGACATCACCCTGGGCAAACGCTGGGGCTAATTTTGTTAGATTAACTAAGAGGATCACCAGCCAAGGAGAGCATCCTATGTTGCGTATCGGCATCGTCGGCCTGGGCGGCATCGGCAACTTACACGCCCGCTGCTACACCGAAAATAAGCACACCCAGATCGTGGCCGTCTGCGATCTCATCAAAGAAAAGGCCGACGCCGCGGCCGAGAAGTACCAGGCCCGCGCCTTCTACAGCGTCCGCGAGATGCTCAAGAGCGGCATCAAACTCGATGCCTGCAGCGTGACCAGCGCCGGCAAAGAAAACGGGGGGGATCATTATAAGCCCACCATGGAACTCCTGGCCGCCGGCATCCCGGTGCTGGGCGAGAAACCCATTTCCAACGAAGTCGCCAAGGCCCGCCGCATGGTCGCCCTGGCCAAACAGAAAAAGATCCCCTACGGCATCAACCTCAACCACCGCTTCACCCCCTCGGCCGTGCGCGCCAAGGAGTGGTTGGACAAGGGCCGCCTGGGCGAACTCAACATCATCAACATGACCATGTGGATCAACAACCCCAACGAGTCCAGCCCCCACTTCCACATGCGCGCCCTCCATCCCCATTCCCTCGATGTTATGCGCTACTTCGCCGGGGATGTGGCCAAGGTGCAGGCCTTCTTCAAGAAGGGTCCGGGCCGCCAGATCTGGTCCAACGTGCAGGTCAACCTGCTCTTCGCCAACGGGACCATCGGCCACCTGACCGGCAGCTACGACGCCGGCGGCAGCTACGGCCTGGAAACCTGTGAGTTAGTCGGCTCCCAGGCCCGGGTGATCATCAATGAGGCCTGCGAGAAGCTGAGCTTTCACCCGCGTTTCTCCAACCAGGTCGAAAGCTACGAGCACCTGGGCGGCATGAAAAGTTTCCCCGACACCTTCCCCTCGCGCATCGGCGCCTGGATCGAGGACCTGCGCAAAAAGACCCTGCCCGAAAAGATCGACGCCAAAGCCGAGGACGCCCTCAAGGTGCAACTCGTCATCGAAGCCGCGATCAAATCCTGGGACACCGGGAAGGTGATTACACTGTAACCGCCTTTGGCGGGACGGTAACGGGCAACGCGGCGGGGAGTGGGCCGCTTCCCGACGCCCCCTGTGTAACGCTCGCGCAGCGCATAGAAAGCCAACTATGACCATCAGAGTAGCTGTCGTCGGCTTGGGGACCATCGGCAACCTGCACGCCGACCTCTATAAGGAGATGCCCCGCGCGCAACTGGTGGGCGTGTGTGACATCGACCAGGAACGCGCCCGCCGGGCCAGCGAGCGCCTCGGAGTGCCGGCCTTCTCCAGCGTCGCCGAACTGATGAAGGCCCTGGCCCCCGACATGGTCAGCGTCGCCACCGGCGGCTACGAGTACGGCAGCGACCACTACCAGCCCACCATCGAGGCCCTGGAGGCCGGGGCCCACGTCCTGTGCGAGAAACCCATCTCCAACGAGATCGCCAAGGCCGAGCAGATGGTGGCCACCGCCCGCCGCCTCAACCGCTGCTTCGGCGTCGATCTCAACCACCGCTTCACCCCGGCAGCGCTGCTGGCCAAACGCTGGGTGGAGGAGGGACGCATCGGCCACCAGCTCTTTATGAACATGAGCATGTGGATCAAGAACCCCCGCGAGAGTTCGCCTTGGTTCCAGATCAAGGCCCTGCACCCCCACACCGTGGACATCATGCGCTACTTCTGCGGCGACATCGAGGCCGTGCAGTGCTTCGCCCTCAAGGCGCCGGGCCGGTCCATCTACTCCACCGCTCAGTTCAACATGCGCTTCAAGAGCGGGGCCCTGGGGCACCTGACCGGCAGCTATGACATCGAGCGGGGACATCCCATGGAGCGCTGCGAGGTGGCCGGCCTCAAGGGGCGTTTCGTCATCGAGGACATGTTCCGCGAAGCGACCCTGTACCCTGCCGGCAACCTCGAAAAAACGGTCTATACCAATCCCCTCTTCGGCGGCATGGCCAGTTTCGAGGATACCTTCCGCAACCGGCTGGGTCGTTTTGTCGAGCAGTTGGACGAAGGCGCCCGCCCGGAGGAGATCGACGGCTCCGGTGCTGACGGCCTGGCGGCCCAGCGGGTGCTGGCCGCGGCCATCGAGTCCATCGAGGGCGAGAAGGTGGTGTACGTGGATCAGGTCAAAGGCTGAGCGAGGACAGATGGAATACAACGAGAAGATGCTGGAGGCCAAACGCAAGCTGCTGGAGCGCTTCCGCAGCAAGGGTCCCAGCGCCCCTGCCCCCACCCGCGACCGCCTGCCCCCAGGCCAACACCTGACCACCGGCTTCCCCATCCTCGACTTGGGCGTGCATCCCCAATTCCATGCCAAGCGCTGGCGCTTCCAGGTGGAAGGCGAGGTCGAACAACCCATCGACGTGGACTGGGACGGGTTCGTGCAGCTTTTGCCCAAAAAAGACCAGGTGGCCGACTTCCACTGCGTCACCACCTGGTCCAAGTACGACGTGGCCTGGGCCGGGATCAACTTCCTCGACCTGGCCGCCCTGGTCCGCCCCACCGAAGCGGCCCGTTTCCTCATCGCCCACAGCGCCGACGGGTACACCACCAACATGCCCCTGGCCGACTGCATGGACGAGGACGTGATCCTGGCCTATGAACTCTCTGGCCAGCCCCTGCCCCTGGAGCACGGCGGCCCCATGCGCCTGATCGTGCCCAAACTCTACGCCTGGAAATCCGCCAAATTCTTGCGCAAACTGGTCTTCACCGCCCAGGACCAACCCGGTTTCTGGGAGGTGCGCGGCTACCACAACCACGGCGACCCCTGGACCGAGGAACGGCACGGCTAACGGAGGACACATGAAACTCAAATTGGCCTGCGCTGATTTTACCTTTCCCATTCTGCCCCACCATCAGGCGCTGCAGCTGATTTCCATGCTGGGGTTCAAAGGGGTGGACATCGGCTTGTTCGAGGACCGCTCCCATCTCCAGCCTTCCAGCGAGTTTGCCAACGTGTCCCGCTCGGCGCGCAATCTCAAAAAAAAGCTGGATGACCAGGGCCTGGTGGCAGCGGATCTTTTTCTGCAACTGGCGTTGGACTACGAATCCTATGCGGTCAACCAGCCCCAGCCCCAGCGCCGGCGCCAGGCCCGCGAGGCCTTCCTCAAGGCGCTGGACTATGCCGCCGGGTGCAAAGGCAAACACCTAAGCGGCCTGCCCGGTGTGTTTTTCAAGGAAGAGAGCCGGCGCGACTCCCTGGCCCGTGCCGCAGAGGAGCTGGCCTGGCGGGTGGAAAAGGCGCGGGAGTACCGCATCGTCTTCGCAATCGAGCCCCATATCGGCTCCTTTGCCGACACCCCCGCGCGGGCAGCCAAACTGGTGCAGGATGTCCCTGGCCTGACCCTGACTCTGGACTACGGCCACCATTTTCCGCGCGGTTTTCGCGAGCAGGAGATCGAATCGCTGATCCAGTACTCCAGCCATTTCCACGCGCGCGGCACCAACAAGCACAGCGGCTCGTCTTCCCTGGCGGACAACACCCTGGACTGGAAACGTATCTTCGCGGTGATGGAGAAAACGGGGTACCGAGGCTGGATTGAACTGGAGTACGGCGGCAATGACCTGACCGAGACCGTCCGTTTGCGAGATTACTTTCGCTCTCTGTTCCGTTAAAAACAATGCGCCGCAGCGCGCTTCGGAAAACCTCCGGTGTCCTGCCCTAAGCGACCCTGACGCAAAGTACCGCATCGCCTGCCTCAGGCGCAGTCCACGTCACCCGCCCGCCACCCTCTGCCTCTCCACCGTCCCTCGCCTTGCCCGTCCGCGGATCGAGCCACTCGGCGCGCACCCGTCCCCTCACCCCCAAAAGATCCACCCTCACCTCGCCCCCTTCGGGTAGGTACACTAGATATACCCGCCCCTCCTCGGAGAGGCAGTACCCGGTACTGGCCAGCTCCGGTCGGGGTACCATCCCGTCCATACCCACCTCCTCGGCCAGCCGGCGGGTGACCCCCAGGGCGCGGCGGCACCCTTCCCACTCGGCCTCGTCCCCCATGTCCAACACCTGCCGCAGATAGGGGTCCATGAAGATGGGATTCAGCCCGCGGGTGAAACTCTTCCAGACCCACTGCACGTTGCCGCCCACGCCCCACAGGTGGTCGGTGTCGAGCAGGATGACCTTGGCCCCGGTCGCAGCGGGGGGGTCGTTCTTGTAGTCGAAACCGTCGGGGTTGGGGGAGATCCAGTCGGCGGGGCTGTCGAGCAGCCGGCCCAGATCATCGACCCCGTAGCCAATGCTGGTCATGCCCACCGGGTGCTGCTGCGCCTTGCCGGCCTCGTAGGCCTTGATTTGGCGGATCAGGTGGTACTGCCACAGCGTGGTGGAAAAATCGCTCTCGTTGGCGACTTCGTAGAGCGCGTTGTCCAGGTCGCTGACCGTATCGACCACCTGGCGCACATAGGCCTCCTGCAGCGCGTTGATGGCCGGCGAATCCAGAGTGAAGAGGTTCTTGCCGTCCACCGCGCCGGTGGGCTCCCCCACACCGAGGGGCAGGCGGTTGCCCGGATGGAAAGGATGTGCTTCCCAGCCGCCCTCGACGAAGCGTAGGCCCCAACCCTCGAAGAGCATCACCGAGACATAGATCCCGCGCCGGCCCGCCACCTCCACCCGGGACCGCAGCCTGCCGAAGAATGCTGGATCGAACTGCCTCAGGTCAAAGCGCGGCTTGCCGTCCAGGGCCAGCCCCGGCCCCGGCCGCGCCCAGGGGTGGGGCGCGGCCACCAACTCCTTGGCCATCTCCTCCTGGTTGGCTCCGGTATCCCAGCGGACCAGCTCCCAGCGCCACAGGCGGATGAAATTGTGGCCGCGGGCAACGAGAAAATCCAGATGCGCGTCGAAGTCGAAGGGGACCGGCGGATCCGTCTGTCCCAAATCTTGTAAGGTGTCCCAGGTATGGGAACCGATCAGGTAGACCGCCCGCCCGTGGCGGTCGGCAAAATAGCGGGGGTTGGTTGCATGGACCTGCAGGGGTCCGGCGGTGGGGCCGGTCATGAACATTTCCTCGGGTGGGAGAACGCCCGCGCTCAACCCGGGGTTGAGCCGCGGGCCTGGTGCAGCCGGTTCTTGATCTCCGTCAGCTCGTCTGCCAGGCTCTGGTACTCTACCTTCAGCCGGCGCTCCTTAGCTACTTGTGCCGGACCTGGCGCAGCTCCTCCTCCAGGCTCCGGCCCACGGCGTCGGCTTGCACCTGGAGGGCAGAGAATTCCTCGAAGAGTTCCTGGCGCTGCTCCCGCTCTCCCTGGATGGCCAGGTCGTAGGCGTGCAGGCGCAGGTCGAGGTAACGCAGCAGTTGCTGGTTGACCGCGGCGAAGGCCGAATCCGGTTTTAATCCGCTGACCCGCTGGTGCAGCTCGGCCAGGGCTGGCCGGTACCGCTGGCGGATCAGCGGCACGATGCTGCTGCTGTCGAGGGTATCGGCGGTGACCTGGACGGCGATCTGTTGATCGAGGACCCGCAACTCTTGTAACACTTGTTGTACTTCCTGCAGATAGTCTTTACCCGCTGCCTGAGACTTGCCGCGCTGGCCGCACGCAACCAGCGCCAGCACCGCGATCAGCCCCCATACCCTCATGGCTTTTTCCCCAGCTGGTAACTCTGCCCCTGCTGCGCCCCTTCCACCACCACCTCCTGTCCTTGATAAGCGGCCACCGCCGCGTCGATCTCCTGGTCGCTGCGTTCGGGGTGATGGTGAAAGAGGGCCAGCCGGCGGACCCCGGCCTCGCCGGCCAGCGCCACGGCATCCCGATCGCTGGCATGGCCCCAGCCCGGGCGGTAATCCCCGGCACTCCAGTGGGCGTCGTGGAAGAGCAGGTCAGCGCGGTGGGCCAGTTCCAATGCGGGCCGGCGCTGGGCCGGTTCCAGGTACTCGACATCTGGGATATAGGCCAGGGCGCGGCCCCCCGCTTCGATCCGGTAGGCAAAACAGGTGATGCCGGGGCTGTGGTTGACCCGCCGGACCGCCACCTGCGCATCCCCGATGACAAAAGCCCCCTCCTCCGCCTCGTGAATCTGGATGGTCGCGCCCACCTGGTCGTTGAAAAAATTGGGCACTGGACAATAGGTGGGATGCAGCTGTTGGCGCATCGCGTCCTGGAGTGGCTCCCCCTCGCCCGGCCCGTAGAGCGAGAAGCGGTTGCCGGCGATCAGCAGCGGGGTAAAAAAAGGAATGCCCTGGATGTGCCCCCAGTGGGTGTGGCTCAAGAGCAGGTGGGCCTCGCCCTGGCCCCCGCCGAAGGCCTCTGCCATCAGGGCCCGGCCCAGCCAGTGTAACCCCATGCCGGCGTCGAGGATGAGCACCGTCCCGCCAGGGGTCCGCACCTCAACGCAGCAGGTGTCTCCCCCGTACTTGGCATTGGCCGGCGTCGGCGCCGGCACCGATCCTCTGGCGCCCCAGACCTTTACCTGCAACAGCGACCCTTTCTCACAGGCTCAGCGCCAACCCTTCGGCGGCAGCGAGCACTTCCAGCCCCCCCCCGGCCTGCCGGCGGTAGTGGGCCAGCAACTCGTCGATTTCCTCGTCGCTGCGGTGGGGTTCGTGATGGAAGAGCACCAGCTGCCCGATGCCGGTGTCCCTGGCCAGGCGCAAGGCGTCCTCGGGACGGCTGTGACCCCAACTGGGCTCGTAGTCCTCGGGCCTAAAAAAGGTATCGCAGACCGCCAGATCAGCGCCGTGCGCCAGCGCACAGACACCCGCCAATAGCCCCGCCAGCCGCTGCTGGCGCTCCGCGGCGCTGGGGGTCTGCAGCCCCTCGCCCAGCAACAACTTGGTGTAGAGGTCCACGTCGGACAGGTAGGCGAAGGTCCGGCCCTGCCTTTCGAGGCGAAACCCTCCGGTCACACTGGGGTGATTGAGCCGCCGACTGGACACCTGGGTATCCCCGATCTCCACCACCTGTCCCTCATCCAGCTCCACAAACTCCAGCCGGGCGGCCTGTTGGTCGAGGGCCACCGGGAAAAAGGGGTGGCGCTGCTGGTCGGCGAAGATGGTCCCCAGGGCCGTGCCCGGGCGGCGAAGAGAATAGATGCGGATGCAGGTTCCGGGCTGGTGCAGGGGGGCAAAATAGGGGAAGCCCTGAATGTGGTCCCAGTGGGCGTGGCTCAGGAGCAGGTGAATCTCCTTCACCCCCCGCTCCACCAGCGCCTGGCCGGCAGCCCGGATGCCGGTGCCGGCGTCGATGAGAATCACCGCCTCACCAGCATCGATCTCCAGGCAGGGGGTATTGCCCCCGTAGCGCAGGCTCTGCGCTCGGCACACCGGGAAGGAACCCCTCACTCCCCAAAAAGAGATCTGCATCGCTGCCAAAATCCACCCTCTCGCGGCAAGTTGCTACAATTATATCACCGTCCCCCGGCTTTCACAAGCGATTCCCGGCCCGCATCCGGCTGTATTTACAACCCCCTGCCCGTTTATTATACTCCTACCATCATTGCCATCGCCTCTCCAAACCCCAGAGAATTACCTATGCCCGGTCAACCTACGCCCAAGTCCACCGTCAAGGAGTACACCTCCTCCCTCCTGATCGCCGTGGGCCTGGCCCTTTTCATCCGCACCACCGTGGTCCAGGCCTTCTACATCCCTTCGGGTTCCATGGAGGACACCCTGCTGGTGGGCGACTATCTGCTGGCCAACAAATTCGTCTACGGGGCCCCCGTCGACATCCCCATGGCCGACTACACCCTGTTCCGCCTGCCTGGACTGCGCGATCCCCAACCGGGGGATATCGTCATCTTCCGTTCCCCCACCGATCCGGACCGCGACCTGATCAAACGCTGCGTGGCCGTGGGCGGCCAAAAGCTCCAGGTCATCGACAAGGTGCTCTACGTCGACGGCAAGCCCTCTCCCAACCCGCCCCTGTCCAAACACACCGACTCCGAGACCTACCCGGCCACGGTCCAGCCACGCGACAATTTCGGCCCCTTCACCGTGCCGCCCGGCCATTTCTTTATGATGGGCGACAACCGGGACAACAGCGCCGACAGCCGCTATTTCGGGGCCGTGTCCAGGGAACTGGTCAAGGGCAAGGCCATGCTCATCTACTGGTCGTGGGAATCGGACACCCGTCCCCCTTACTATACCGGCCTGGCCTCCATCCCCGCGCTGGCCGGCACCTTCCTCTGGCGGCTGCCCGCCCGGGTGCGCTACAGCCGCCTGGGTGGGGTCATCATCTGAAGAGAGTCCCTATCCTATGAGCAAAAAGGACCGCGACTACCGCGACCGCGGCGAGGAAGACGATTTCGAGCCCGTGGACGAGGCCGTCGAGTACGAACCAGACGACCGCCCCCTGGAGTTGGTGGACCAGGCCCTGCTGCTGCTGCCCGACCGCGACCCGGTGCGGCCGCTGCTCTACCAGCTGCGGCGTCTGCTCTTGGAGCGCGAACTGACCTTCCAGGAAGCCCGCCACGCCCTGATCGAACTGGAGGCCGCTCTCGAAAAGGTCACCGCCCCGGCCAACCGCATCGGCATCTTCCTAGGCTCGCCCAGGGAGGGCATCGCCGACCTCTTTGTGGGTGGCACTGAGTACTTTGCCAACGTGGACCCACGTGTGGACCTGGCCCAGCTCAAGGTAGGCAGCCGGGTGCTGATCAACGAGGCCTATGCGGTGGTGGGCTCCCTCGACTACAACCCCACCGGCCCGGTGGCCAAGATCGCCGATTTGCTGGACGGAGGCCGGCTGCGCATCGGCCAGGCCCATGGCACCCAAGACCTGGTCCTGGTGCGCTCGGCGGACCTGCAAGAGGTAGACCTCAAGGTGGGTGACGAGGTGCGGGTGGACCCCACCTTCAAGGTGGCCCTCGAAAGGTTACAACCCCGCGAGCGCAGGGAGCACTTCCTCGAAGAGATCCCGCCCATGCCCTGGTCGAAGATCGGCGGCCAGGAGGAAGCCATCCAGGCCATCCGCGATACCATCGAACTGCCGGCCCTCCACCCCGAACTCTTCGCCAAGTTCCAGTACTCCACCCCCAAGGGTTTCCTGCTCCACGGGCCCCCCGGCTGCGGCAAGACCCTCATCGGCAAGGCCACTGCCTACAACCTGGTACAACACCTGCGCCAACAGGAAGGGCTGGAACTCAAAGAATACTTCATGCACATCAAGGGGCCGGAGATCCTCAACATGTGGCTGGGCGAGACCGAGCGCATGGTGCGGGAGATCTTCTCCCAGGCCCGCCAGAAACGCAAGGAAGGGTACCTGCCCTTCATCTTCATCGACGAGGCCGAGTCGATCCTGGGCACCCGCCGTTCCATGCGCACCCACAATATCTCCAACACCGTGGTGCCGATGTTCTGCACCGAGATGGACGGCATTGAGTCACTGCAGGACGTGGTCATCATCCTGGCCTCCAATCGCCACGACCTGATCGACCCGGCCATCCTGCGCCCCGGCCGCATCGACCGCAAGATCAAGGTGCGCCGGCCCGACCAGGTCGCCTCGCGCGCCATCCTCGAGATCTACCTGACGCCCGAGTTGCCCATCGACGCCGAGGAAGTCGCCCGCGCCGGCAACACCGAGGCGGCCCGCCAGGCGCTGGTGGACGGGGCCCTTAAGGCCCTCTTTGCCCGCAGCCAGGACCACCGCTTCCTCGAAGTGACCCTGCGCAGCGGCCGCCACGAAGTGCTCTACTGGGGCGACCTGATCAGCGGCGCGCTGATCTCCTCCATCGTGCAGCGGGCCAAGGAGTCGGCCATCAAACGGGCCATCGCCGGGAGCGACACCCAGGCCGGCCTGCGCCTCCAGGACCTAGAGGAGGCGGTGCGCGCCGAGTACCGCGAGAACGAGATCTTCCCGCCCACCGACGCGATGGAGGATTGGCTCAAACTCATCGACTACGACCCCGAAAACGTGGTGCGGGTCACCCCGGTGCGCCCCGAGGAACAGCGCCCGGAAAAGCAGTCCGGAAGGATCGTCTGATCCCCATGCGGCGGCTTTTTGGCTTGGAGACCGAATACGGCATCCAGGTGGACGGGGTCGACGACATGGACGTGGTGGTCGAGTCCATGGAGTTGATCCGCTGCTACCTCGTGGAGGACTTCGTCGCCCGCTGGGACTACCAGTTGGAGAATCCCCGCCGCGACATGCGCGGCTTTGAGGTGGACGAGCTGCTCAACGACCAGGACGAGACCGTCCACCTGCAACGCGACCGCCAGCGCAAAATCCCCTTAAAGGACCTCAAGAGCGACCTGATCATCAGCAACGGGGCCCGGCTCTACAACGACCACACCCACCCCGAGTACTCCACCCCAGAGTGCCACAGCCTCTTCGACCTGGTGGCCCTGGACCGGGCCGGCGAGCGCATCCTGCTGCACTGCGCCGCCCGGCGCAGCGCCACCCGCGCCGGCGGCGGCTTGGTGCGCCTCTACAAGAACAACACCGATTTCGCCGAACACAGCTACGGCTGCCACGAAAACTTCCTCCTGCCCCGCCAACTGCCCTTCCAGCAGGTGATCGAGGGCCTGATACCCTTTCTGGTCACCCGCCAGCTCTACGCCGGGGCCGGCAAGGTGGGAGTGGAGTGCGATCCCCAGGCCCGGGCCTCCACCTACCAGCTCTCGCAGCGGGCCGATTTCTTCGAGACCCTGGCCAGCGTCGATACCATGACCCGCCGGCCGCTGGTCAACACCCGCGACGAGCCGCACGCCAATGCCGACCAGTACCGCCGCCTGCACCTGATCATCGGCGACGCCAACATGTCGGAGTGGGCCACCGCCCTCAAAGTGGGTGCCCTCGCCCTGGTGCTAGACCTTTTAGAGGCCGGGGCCCTGCCCCGCTGGGAATTGGCAGATCCGGTGGCCGCCCTCAAAACCCTCTCCCGCGACCCCTCCCACCAGTGGGCAGTGCCCCTGGCTGGGGGAAAAACCGTCTCGGCCCTCGAAATCCAGCGTTCTTATCTGGAAGCGGCCGGGCGCCTGGCCCAGGGCCGCGACCCGGAGACCGACTGGGTGCTGGCCCAGTGGCAGGAAGCCCTCGAAAAGTTGGGGAACGACCCCCTCGACCTGCTGGGCCGCTGCGACTGGGTCACCAAAAAGTGGCTGCTGGACACCTTTGCCCAGGCCGAGGGGCTGGATTGGGAAAACCCGGACCACCGCGTCTGGCTGCAGAGCCAGGATCTGGAATACAGCAACATCGATCCCGAGGAGGGCCTGTATCTGTTGCTCGAAGCCCAGGGGCAGATGACCCGGCTGGTGGGCGAGGAGGAAGTCCTGCGCGGCATGACCCGGCCGCCGGCCGATACCCGCGCCTATTTTCGCGGCCGCTGCCTGGAGCGGTTCGGCGCGGCGGTGCGCTCGCTCAACTGGGACAGCATCGAATTTTCCGTCAACGGCCGCACCCGCGTGGTGGACCTCAAAGCGTGTGTGGACGCGGAAGCTGCGGCGTATTATAATCAGGTGCTGGACAGCGCTCCCAGCGTCGAGGCCCTGCTCGAAAAATTGCCGACCTCTGCCTAAGGAGGCACCCCATGGCTGACGATCACTTCTTCCAACTGCGCGACCGCGCCCCCCGCCCCACCAGCCCCGCCGAACCGGGCGAAGGCGGCGGCGATGACGAAGGTCCGCGCCGCCCCAAGGTCGAGCGCCCCAGCACCGACGAGCTGATGCGCCGCATGCGCAGGGTCGACCCGGACCAGGCCCGGCGGTACCGCCAGCGCACGGGCCAGTAGGACATGGAGGATTTTTTCACCCTCCTGCGGGAACGCGGCCAGCTCTTGCCCGCTCCTTTCGCATCCCTCAAGCACCCGGAACACCTCGAAACCATCGAGGGCACCACCATCCTGGCCCTGCGCTACCGGGATGGGGTGCTGGTGGCCGGCGACCGACGCGCCACCATGGGCAACACCGTGGTCTATGACCGGGCCGACAAAGTGCTGACCATCGACGACAGCGTGGTATTGGCCATTTCGGGCTCGCCGGCCATCGGCTACGAGATCGCCCGCCTGCTCGAAATCTCTTTCCAACATTACCGCCGCTCTCAGTTACAAGAATTGAGCCTGGACGGCAAGCTGCGCACCCTGTCCCGCCTGCTGCGGGAAAACCTGGGCCTGGCCATGCAGGGCATCGGCGCGGTGGTGCCCATCCTCGCCGCCTTCGACCCCCGGGAAGGGGGCCGGATCTTCTTCTACGACCTGCTGGGGGCCCAATTTGAGTCGGTGGATTTTTGCGCCACCGGTTCTGGCTCGCCCACCATCCGGGGCGCAGTCTACTTCCAGGACCGCTGGGGGCCGGAACCCCTGGCCAGCCTCGACGAGCCGGCCGCCGTCGCCCTCGCCCTCAAATTGCTGGAGACCGCCGCCGAATACGACACCGCCACCGGCGGGTATCGCTCCCGCGCCCGGATCTTCCCCCAGGTGATGCGCCTGGACCGGACGGGCATCACCTCTATCCCCGAAGCCGACCTGGAGGCCCATTACCAGGCCCTCGGCAAGAATTCCGGCTGAAAGGCGCCCCATGCTCGAAGACCCCTACCGCTGGGTAGAAGCCATCCGCAACCGCCGCGAGTATCTAGAAGACCAGCTGCGCGGCGCCAGTCCGGTGGTGGGCCTGGGGTACGCCGACGGGGTGCTGCTCTTGACCACCACGCCGGGGCCGCGCAAAATCTTTGAGGTCTACAACAACATCTCCTTTGCCGCCATCGGCCATCCGGCGGACCTGGAAAAGCTGCGCAAGGTGGTCATCGACATCGCCCACCTGGAGGCCTTCAACCTGTCGGCCAGCGATGTCTCCCTGCAGCGCCTGGTACACCTGGGCCTGGGGCCTTTGATGAAAACCGCCTTCGACGAGATCCTCCGCTCCCCCTATATTGCCCGGGTCATGGTCGCCGAGCTGGACCCGATCCACGCCGAGGAGCGTTTCTACACCCTCGAGCCCGACGGGTCTTTTGCCAGTGCCGGCAAAGCGGCGGCCGTGGCCGGCACCCGGAAGAGCGAAGAGGCCATCACTGCCCGCCTGGCCGACCTGGACCCCGCCTCCCTCTCCCTCAAGGAAGCGCTGCGCCGAGCCCTGGAGGCCTGGGGCCTGGGTGCCCTGCTGGCCGAGCGCGAGGCAGAAGGCGAGCCGGACGAAGAGGAGTTGCGCACCTTTCTCGGCAAGGCCGTGCGCACCCGCCGCTTCGACGCCGCCGTGTTAGACCGCACCCTGCCCACCCGCACCAAGTTTCGCTTTCTGCCGGCGGCCTCCCTGGAGGAGACCTTGGCGCCCTTCACCTCCTGAAGCGAGGGCTGGCCATGCGCAACCGCATCTTCGGACTCGAAATCGAATACGGTTGTATGCCCCCCGAGGGCGACCCCTTCCACAGCCCCGACCTGATCTCGGCGCGGGCCAAGGACCGGGTCTTCGGCCGCGAAGGGTTGGGATTTGTCGACACCCATTACCGGGGCCGCGACGAGCCGCCGGGCAACGGCGGCTTTCTCTTCAACGGCGGGCGGCTTTACCTCGACATGGGGCACATCGAATTTGCCACCCCCGAATGCCGCGGCCTCTTCGACCTGGTGGCCTCCGACCGGGCCGGCGAACTCATTGTGCAGCGCGCCCTCAGCCAGCTGGGCTTGGCCGAGACCGCCTCCTTCTTCAAGAACAACATCGACCACTACACCGGGGCCACCTTCGGCTGCCACGAGAACTATCTGGTGCGCCGAGAAGTCCCCTTCTCTCAGCGACTGCTGCCGGCCCTGCTGCCTTTCTTTGTCACCCGCCAGATCTTTGCCGGGGCCGGCCGGGTGGGCTGCCACAACGATGTCTTCGATTCGGGCAGCCCCGAAACCCCGCGCATCGACTTTCAGCTCTCCCAGCGGGCCGACCATATCGTCACCGAGATCTACCAGTGGATCCAGTTCAGCCGGGCCATCATCAACACCCGCGACGAGCCGCTGGCCGACTGGGGCCTGTACCGCCGGCTGCACCTGCTGGTGGGCGACTCCAACATGTCCGAATACGTCACTGCCCTCAAAGTGGGGACCACCGCGGTGCTCATCGAATTACTCGAGCAGGAGATCTGGCCCGATATCCGCCTGGACAATGCGGTGGATGCCATCCGCGACATCTCCCGCGATCCAACCTACCAGTGGGTGATAAAGTTGGAGGACGGGCGCCACACCACCGCCATCGACCTGCAGTTGACTTACCTGGAACTGGCCGAACGCCACCTGCGCGGCCGGGAGCCAGAGATCGACTGGGTGCTGCGCGAATGGCGCTTTGTGCTGGAGGCCCTGGCGGTCGATCCCATGAGCCTGATCGACCGCCTCGACTGGGTGGCCAAGAAGTGGCTGCTGCAATCCTTCATCGAGGCCGAGGGCCTCGACTGGCAGGATCCCTGGGTGCAGAGCCTGGATCTGGAATACCACAATCTCAACCCCGCCAAGGGGCTCTACTTTGACCTGCGCAGCCGCGGCATGACCAAGAAGGTAGTGGACGATGAGCGGGTGAATCTGGCCATGGTCACCCCCCCGCAGGACACCCGCGCCCGGGCCCGCTCCTCGGTCATGCGCTCGCTGACCAACCACAAGGCCCGCTACGTGATCGAGTGGGATTCGATCTACGTCGAGGACGAGAAATATCTCAACCTGGACGATCCCTTCCAGACCTACGATCTTGAGCTAGAGGAATTCGTCCGCGAATTTCAGCGCCCTTCCCCTGACTGATCGCCCATGGTGACCCCGCTCCAACAAGACGAGTCCTTCGCCGGCCCCCGCTTCATCAAGCGGCTCAACCATAACGCCGGGACCGCCCGCGTCAAAGACGGGCTGGGCATCGCTTCGCTGCGGGCCACCGGCGGGCCACCGGGGGTGAGCGGGACCTCTTCGGCGGCTCAGGCCGATCCCAGCCCTGGGCTCTTCGACCTGCCGACCAGCGGCGAGGGCCTCCTCTCCAGTCTGGCTGCCCAGACCAAAACCACCAGCCCACTCACCGCCGGCCTGATCGGCAACAACCAGGACCCCCCGGCCCTGCACCTGCTCCAGGCCAGCCAGCTAAATCTCCGTCACCACCTACAGCAATCGGACAACCAGAGCCGCCTGTTGCAGGCCAGTGCCAATCCCCGCCGCACCCAGGGCGGTTTTGCGCTGCAGTTCTCCGCCATTAGTTTCGACCTGCTGGCATGAAAGCCCTGCTGCTGGGCGCCCTGCTGGCCGCCCTTGCAGCCGGAGCCCAGACCCCGCCACCGGCTTCTGCACTCAAGACCAGCGGCACCCTCAACGCCCTGGTGATCTTCGCCAAGTTCCAGGGCGAGGCCCAAGGCGAGACCCAGGCCCCGCCCTGGGCTGCGGATCTGTTCAATCTCGGCGTGCCAGGCAGCTTCGCCCACTTCTACCGCGAGATGTCGCGGGGCAAGATCCAGGTCTCCGGCCAGGTGCTGCCCCGGCGCTACTCCTCCCTGCAGCCAGCTGCGGCCTACGTGGCCCCCAGCGCCGGGGTCCAGGGCAACTTTGGCCTCTTCAACCGCCAAATTCTCGTACAAGCTGACCGCGACGCCGACCTCGGCCGCTTCGACAATGACGGCCCGGACGGGCTTCCCAATTCGGGCGATGACGACGGGTACGTGGATGTGGTCTTCATCAACCTGCTCACCGTGCCCCGCAATTTCTTCATCAGCGGGGCCACTGGCTACGCCTCCCTGGGATTGGACACCGACTTCATCAGCAACGACCCGGCGGCCAAAGGCGGGACCATTCACATCCGCAGTCGCTTTTCTGGTTTTGGCGGCACCACCCAGCGGGGCCACACCTTCAGCGTCACCGCCGCCTCCATGTGCCACGAGTTCGGCCACGTGCTGGGCCTGCCCGACCTCTTCGACCAGTCCTCGGTGACTGCCTCCGGCCAACTCGACCCGACGGAGGAAAGTGCGGGGGTGGGCAAGTGGTGCCTGATGACCTCGGCAGGGACCCAGGGCTGGGGGGTGGAGGATGGCCCCAATGCTTTCTGCGCCTGGGCCCTGGCCAAGTTAGGCTGGGTGGAGGTCGTCGAACTCACCCAGGACCAACCCGACCTGGCCATCGAGGACGTGGCCATAGGAAATAAAATCTACAAGATCCGCCTCAGTGCCGACGAGTGCTTCCTCCTCGAAAACCGCCGCCGCGCCAGCAGCTACTACAACCGCAGCATTCCCGGCGAGGGCCTCTTGGTCTGGCACGTGGACGAGCGGGCCGACAACGACGAGGAGCGCCACCCGCAGGTGGACCTGGTCTGCGCCGACGGGCTCTACGCGGACAAGGGCTACCCCGACGGGCAACCCGATACAGTCAGAGGCAGGGACAACCTCGACTTCTGGGCCAAGGACGAGGCCTACACCGCCGCCCACCACGGCAACGAGGGCGATGCCACCGACCCCTTCGACGGACAGCGCTTCACCCGCCTGGCCTGGGACACCAACCCCTCCCTCAGTGCCCACACCGGCTTCAGCCGCAACCTGCCCCTGGGCATGGCCCTCGAAAACATCCGCCGCGAGGGCACGCGCATGCGCTGCGATGTGCGCCTGCACCAGAAGTTGCCCGGCCACATCAGCACCGACACCACCTGGTCGGGGACGGTGCAGCTGGACGGGGATGTGGTGGTGGACCCCGGGGTCAAGCTCATCCTGGCCGAGGGCACCCGTATCCGTTTTGCTGCTGCCGACAGCCGGCGCACTGGTTTCGACGCGGGCCGCTGCGAGTTGATCGTCTACGGCGGCCTCCAGGTGCAGGGCCAGATCCGCTGCGAATCAGCGGCCACGGTGCCGCGCGCCGACGACTGGCTCGGCCTTTTCCTGATGGACGGCCAGCCCCTGGACACCGACCAGCTCCAGCTGGTCAATGCCCGCTACGGGCTGGTGCGCAGCCGGCTGCCAGCGGGCATCACCCATTTTTCGGGCGTGCAGTCCCTCTTTCAGGATCTGATCATCCCCGTCGGTGCTGAGCTGGTGGTGGATTCCAACGCCCAGCTGCAATTCGCCCCTGCAGACCTCAGTGGCAGTGGCCTGAGCCCAGCGTTGTCCGAACTGGTGGTCGAAGGCAAACTCAGCGCCGAGGGCGGCACCTTCACCGTGGCCCAGACCAGCAATCAGGACCTGTGGTTCGGGGTGCGCCTGGCCCCTGGCGCCCAGGTGAAGGTCCACGACGCTACCATAGAACGCTGCGGGTACGGGTTCAGCGGCGAGGTCTCTGCCACCAGCAGCTTTGCGCTCGAAGGCGGCCGCATCCAGCAGGGCCTGGCCGGGTTGTCGCTGACCCTCAACGGGCCGGCCCAAGTGACCGGGACCACCTTTTTCCACCTCACCACCCCGGCCATCTATGTGCAGGGGGGCGGCCTGCTCTCGCTGCGCGACGTAACCGTGCAGCAATGCGGCCAGGAGGGCATCTCGCTGGGCAACGCCTCCCTGGAGGCGGTGAACCTCCGCCTGGAGCAGAACGGCCTGCTCGACCCCAAGGACCCGCGCTCCGGTCTGAAAGCAGTGGGCGGGCGCGGCCAGAAGATCGAGCTATGGAATAGCAGTTCGACGCGCAACACCCAGCACGGCTTGGACCTGGAGGCTTGGGAGGGGGTGGTAGAGATCCACGACAGCCAACTCAGCGCCAACCAGCACGAGGGCCTGCGGGCCCGCGGCCTTGAGCGGCTCACCTTTGAGCAGGTGCAGGTGGAGCGCAACCTGGGCGACGGGGCCGTGGTGGCCGCCGTGCCCATAGTGGAGGTGGGGACCACCAACTTCGCCGACAATATCGGCACCGGATTGGTGCTGCGCGAAGGCGCTTCCGGGGCCATCGAGATGAGCCACTTCCTCAACAACGCCGGCCTGCGCCTCGAAAACATTCCCAAATTCACCGTGCGCACCAGCACCTTTAGCAACGCCGGGGTGGGCTTCGAGTCCCAGGCCTCTTCCCCCCAGGTCGAGGGCAACACCTTCGAGCACAACCTCACCGCCCTCAAGGTCAGCGGCACCCAAGTGCCCACCCTGACCCGCAACACCTTCCTCGACAACCGCATTGCCGTCGAAAACCTCTCGGACCAAATCCTGCCGGCCCAGGGCAACTACTGGGGCACCACCGACAGCATCACCATCGCCGCCCTCTTCAAGGGCCAGGTAGCCTGGCAGCCCTTCCTCGACGCAGCGCCCGAACAGACCCCTGTCGAGGAAGGGGACGTCTCCCTGCCGAAACACCTGGTCCTCCATCCCGGTTTCCCCAACCCCTTCAATGCCCGGACCACCTTCCCTTTCGAGCTGCCCCGCGAAGGACGCGCCGCCCTGACCATCTACGACCCCCTGGGCCGCCCGCTGCGCCGCTTGTTGGACACCTCGCTGCCGGCGGGGATGTACACCTATGGCTGGGACGGCCGCGACGAGCAGGGACGGGAGGTGGCTTCGGGGGTGTACTTCTGCCGGCTACAGGCGGGGAACTTCGGGGCGGTGCAGCGGCTGGCGCTGGTGCGTTAGCCCCCACCCCGCCACTCATCGCCCCACTCCGCTTTCCTCGCCTCTTTCCACCCTGCCTTGTCGCTGCGCGTCACCGTCAAGGTCTGCAGGCCCGCCGGCGTACACAACTGCAATTCGGTGTGGCCGGCGTGGCGCAGCGGGTGACGCAGGATGCGGGCCGGGGCGGGCTGGAGCGGATGTCTGGCCACTGCCACGTACGAAAACTTCTCGTCTTCGTATCCCAGGGCGACCTCCTTGAGGCGCTGGTGCAGCCGCGAGCGTTCGAGGCGCTGCGAGAAATGGCACCAGTCTCCCGCCGGCAAGGGACAGTCCTCGTGGTGCGGACAGGGGGCGATCAAGTGGGCACCGGCCCCGATCAGCTCATCGCGCAGCCGGCGGATAAGCGCAAACCCCCGCATGGTCCCCGGCTCCACCACCACCAGCACCTGAGAGGTCGCCGCCCAGGCCGCCCGCAGCACCGCACTGGCAGCCTCCTCCCCCAACTCTCCCAGCGCATAGGAACTGACCACCAAATCGCAGGGCGCAAAAGCGGGCAGCACGCGCAGATCCCCCTGCACCCAGCGGGCCTGTTCCAATAGGGCGTGTTCCCCGGCCCGCGCCAGCGCTTTGCCCAGCGCGATCAACCCGGCGTCCCTTTCGATCAGGGTGAGCGACTCCAACTGGCCAAAGACTTCCCCGGCTGCCCAGCCAGCTGTGCCCGGGCCGGCGCCCAAGTCGAGCAAGCTCGCCAGTGGCCGGTCGGGCAACCGACGGCCCACTTCCGCCAACACCGCACGCACCGCCGCAAAGGTGGCCGGCAGCCGCACAGCCGCGTACGCGAGTCGGTGCAGCTCGGAGGGGAGGAAAGCCCCGCTAGCCAGGTGTCCGGCGCGGTACACCTCGGAAAGTTCCGCAGCGGCCTGGCTCAGGGCCTTGGCAGGATGCCGGCCCGTCTCCTGTTCGATGGCGCGCTGTAGCTGCGGGGGGAGGGGCATGGGATCGTTTTGGCGAGGGGGTAGGGGAGATCCTTAACCCGTCAGCAACCCGCCGTCCACCGGCAGGGCCACCCCCGTGATATTGCCCGACGCCGGGGAGCTGAGAAACACCGCTGCCCGCCCGATCTCCTCGGGTGTGGAACAGCGCAGGGTGGGCGTGTGGTGGGCCCGGGGCGGACCCAGGCCGGCATCGAAAGGCGGTGGCGCCGTGCCAAACACGTGGTCCGTATCCATGAAACCGGGCAGGATGACGTTGCAGCGGATCTGGTACTTGCCCAGCTCCACCGCCATGCTCTGGTTCAGGCGTAGGATGGCGGCCTTGGCGACGCCGTAGCAGGTGTCGGTGTCCCAGACCACCTGGGCGTGGACCGAAGAAATGCTGACGATACTGCCCCCCCGCTGCTGGTCGACCATGCGCCGGGCAGCCTCCTGGCTGCACAGGAAGTACCCCTTCAGACAAACCCCCAGGGTGCGGTCGAATTCCTCTTCGTCGATGTCCAGGAAAGATTGGTGGCGGGCGTAGAAGGGGTTGTTCACCAGGATGTCGATGCCGCCAAAATGCTCGACAAAGCCGGCAAACATCCCCCTCACCTGCACGCTGGAGGTGATGTCCGCCGCAAAGAAGGCGCTCTGCCGGCCCTGCGCTTCGATGAGCCGCAGGGTCTCCTGGGCATCCTCGTCCTCCTGCAGATCGTTGATGCCCACGTCGCAGCCGGCCTCGGCCAGGGCCAGGGCGATGCCCCGCCCGATGCGCCGTTTGCCCCCGGTGACCAGGGCCTTCTTACCCGCCATTACCATGGTTTTCCTCTCGTTCAGCCTACCAATTGCCGGCGCAGCAACTCCTCGACCAGGGCCGGATTGGCCTTGCCGCGGGTGGCCTTCATCACCTGGCCGATGAGAAACTTGATCGCCTTGTCGTTGCCGGCTCGGATCTTCTCCACCGCGTCCGGGCTGGCCGCCAGCGCCTCGCTCACTGCCTGCCCCAGGGCCCCGGTGTCGGAGATCTGCCCCAGGCCCCGGGCAGCGACGATCTGGGCCGGCGAGCCGCCTTCGACCCACAACACCCCAAAGACCTCCTTGGCCGCCGGCTGGTTGATGGCCCCAGATTTGACCAGCCCGATCAACTCGGCCAGGGCCTGTGGCTGCACCTTGATCGCGCCCATCTGGACCCCATCCTCCTTGAGTCGGCGGAAGAGTTCCACCGTCACCCAGTTGCTCACCAGCTTGGGATCGGCCTGGGCCGCGGCGGCCTCGAAGTACGCGGCCACCTCCTGGTCGTCCACCAGCACCCCGATATCCTGGGCGCTCAGTCCGTAGCGGGCGGCGAAGCGGGCGGCCTTGGCCTGGGGTAGTTCGGGCAACATGCCCTGCACCCGATCTGTCCAGGTCTGGTCCACCACTACCGGCAGCAGGTCGGGCTCGGGGAAGTAGCGATAGTCCTCGGAGGTCTCCTTGCTGCGCTGCTCGCGGGTGACGCCCGCCTCCTCGTCCCACCCCATGGTCACCTGCCGCACCTGGCCGCCCTCTTCGAGCAGTTTCACCTGGCGCCCGGTCTCGTAGTCGATGGCGTTGCGCACGGCGCGGAAAGAGTTGAGGTTTTTCACCTCCACCTTGGTGCCATAGGTGGTCGCGCCGACGGGCCGCACCGAGATATTGGCCTCGCAGCGCATGGCCCCCTTCTCCATATCCCCGGAAGAGGCCCCCAGGTACCGCACCACCTGGCGGATAGCCCAGAGGTACGCGTAGGCCTCTTCTGCCGAACGTAGGGAGGAGTCGGAGACGATCTCCATCAGCGGCACCCCGGCGCGGTTGTAATCCACCAGGCTAGAAGCGCCCTGGTGGACCAGCTTGCCGGTGTCCTCCTCCAGGTGTACCCGCTCGATGCCGATGTCTTTGCCCTCCACCTCCACCCACCCAGCCGTACACAAGGGCAACTCGTACTGGGAGATCTGGTAGCCCTTGGGCAGGTCGGGATAGGTGTAGTTCTTGCGGGCAAAGACGCTGCGGTGTTGCACGGCGCAGTTAAGCGCGATGCCGGTCATCGCCGTCAGCTCCACGGCCCGCCCGTTGATCACCGGCAAGGCCCCGGGCTGGGCGGTACACACCGGGCAGATGTGGCGATTGGCCTCCACCTGGAAGTGGTGGGCCGGGCAGCGGCAGAACATCTTGGAGGCGGTTTGCAGCTCCACATGTACTTCCATGCCGATGACGGTCTCGTACTGGGGCATATAACTCCTGCTGGAGCGTCGGCGAATGCCGCCGCTCTAGTTTTTATTCGATCACCACCTCGTGGCCGCTCTCACTGGAGCGGTACGCCCCGTCGATCACCTGGACCACGGCCAGGCCGCGGGCAGGGGTGGTTTCGGGTTGCTGGCCAGCGGCCACCCGCCGGATGAAGTGCTCCTGGATCGAAGCCTCGGGCGTGTAGGGGAGTTGGATGTCCACCGGCGTGACCTCGGTGAGGGTGTCGCCATCGGCGCCCAGCAGGGTCAGACGTTTGCCCTGGGCAGCGCCCAGATCGAGCAGGGCCCCGCCCTGGGTGCCCATCACCACCAGTCCGACGCCCGGCTTGGTAAAGGAAGCCCAGGTGGACTCCAGGTAGATGGTCGCCCCGCCCTGCATGCGCACCAGGACCACGCCAAAATCGTCCACGTCGGTGTCGGTCATCAGCGCTGTGCGGGTCACCCCGCTCACCTGCTGCGGGGCGTAGTCGCCGACCAACCACATGGCCAGATCGAGCAGGTGCGGCCCCATGTCCATCAGCGCTGCGCCACCCGAAATGGCCTTCTGGGTGAACCAGGTCTTATGGCCGCGCGGAAAGGTGCGGCGGCGCAGGGTGTAGGCCCGCACATAGTAGATCTCGCCCAGCCGGCCCGCGTCGATCAGGTGTTTGAGATACCACGAATCCGGGCCGACGATCCAGCGGTAGTTCATCGAGACGCCCAGGGTGCGCCCGGTCGCCTCGGCGGCCTCCTTCATGGAACGCGCTTCGGCTGGGGTGCGGGCCATGGGTTTTTCCACCAGCACGTGTTTGCCGGCCTGCAAAGCCTCGATGACCACCGGGGCGTGCAGATGGTTGGGCAGACACACGCTCACCGCCTCCAGCTCGGGCAGGGCCAGCAGGTCGTGGTAATCGGTGAAGATGCGGCCGATCCCGTATTCGGCAGCGCTGGATTTCAGCCGGGCTTCGTCGAGGTCGGCGATTCCAACAATTTCCGCCTGGTCGAAGGCGCGATACGCCTGCAGGTGGGCCCGCCCCATGCCCAGGCCAATCACTCCGACCTTCATATCTTCTCCATCAGCTCGATCTTGATATTGTCGGGGCCGCTGACAAAGGCGATGCGCATGCCGGTGTCCAGTTTGGTGGGACCGAACCAGATATTGGCCCCTTCTTTCTGAATGGTGGCGATGGTATCGTCGAAGTTGTCGGTCATCAACCCGACATGGTCCAGACCCTGGTAGCGGCCCAAAGCGTTGTCGGTGCAGGGGCGGTTGGTGACCATGATCGCCACATCCCCCACGTGGACCTTGACCCAGGTGGCCCCGCCCCGCTCAAAGGGCGGCTCGCTGGTGGCGCCGAAAATCTTTTGGTAGAAAGACACCGCGCCGTCCACGTCGCGGGTTTCGTGGTGGAGATGGTTGAGCTGATAGTTGGGCATGATACTCTCCTCGCTTAGGTTTTTTTGCGGTACGCAGCGTACTTGGGATGGCTGAGCAGTTCGCCCAGTTCGACCTTTTCCCCGCCCAGTTGGTCAGAGACATTGGCCCCCAGCACCGCGCTGTGGCTGTTCATGCTCGAGGCAAAGGTGTTGAGCAACAGGGAGGAATCGCCGGTGCGCGCCGCCTCGACAAAGGCCTGGCCGATGGCCAGGGTGGTGTCGCCGCGCGGACTCGCCGGCAGCACATGGCGCAGGGCAGCGGCATCCACCTTGCCGGGGGGCGGATAGGGCCCATCGTAGTAATAGGCCACCGGGCCCTCGGCCTCGATCTTGAGGTGGCCGTAATCCCAGGCAATGTCCTGGTACCCGTCCCCCCAGAAGGTCCGGCGCAGCCGGGTCAGGTTGAGGGTGGCCACGGCACCCGATTCAAAGCCGAAAGTCACCGCGTACCCGCAGGGATTGTCGCCCCCGTCGACGATATCCTCGGGCGCGCGCGGGATGTAGCTGGCCCGCACCCACACCACCTCTCCGGCCCAGAAGCGCATCAGATCGAGGGGATGGATGCCGGCCTCCACCACCGTGGAACCCGACCAGGCGAAATTGGCGGCCCACACCCGGTTGGCCGGCCCACCCAACTCCTCGGTGCGGGTGTGTTTGACCGAGTGGGATTCGAGGGTGCCGTTGGTCACCTGGGTGAGCATCACCAACCGCTTATCTCGGAGAAAATCGCGGACGGCCAAATGCCAACCATCGTGGCGCTGCTGGAAGCCCACCGTGCCCACCACCCCGGTCCGGCGGATGGCCCGGTCCATCTCCAGGGCCTCGTCGAGGAAGAGGCTCACCGGCTTTTCGGCGAAGATGTGCAAGCCCTGCTCGGCGGCGCGGATCAGTTCGCCCTGGTGCCGACCAGGGGGGATGCAGAAGTACACCGCGTCCAGGCCGACCGCCAACAACTGCTCAAAACGATTACAAACCTGCACCCCGGACAGCGAAAAACCGGGGACAAAACGCCGCAGTTTTTCCTCGGTCAGATTCTCGGGAAAGGGATCGCAGAGGGCCACCACCTGGGCCTGGGGGATGCGCCACAGCGCCTCCAGATGTTGCAGACCCCGCTGCCCCAGGCCGACGATACCCACCCTCAGTTTGGCTGCCATGTTTCCACCTCCGCGTCTAGACCTGGCTGAAAATTCCAAAAAAAAAGTGTTCTGTCAATAGACGAATGCGCCGATATTTGCCTTGGGAGGAAGCGCTGCTTAAAATAGCCGCAGCCACTGCCCTGGAGATCTTTCATGGAAGCAAGCGCCGAGGAGTGGGAAGATCCCGAATGGGCCAACCTGTTCCGCCAGGAAGCCCAGGCCCAACTCCCCCTCGAAACGATCCTGGCCGGCGTCCCGGTCTTCAGCACCCTCACGCTCAGGGAGCTATGGACCCTGGCGCGCATCGTACACCCGCGCCGTTTTGTGACCGGCGAAACCATCATTCGCCGCGGTGCCGAGCAGTCGGGCTTCTACCTGGTCCGCTCGGGGAGCGTGCAGATCCTGCGCCTCAGCGCCAACGGTGCGCCTCAGGTGGTGGGCGCCCTGGGGCCGGGCGAACTGCTGGGCGAATTTGCCCTGGTCGATGGTTCTCCCCGCACCTCCACGGTGGTGGCGGCCGAACCCAGCGAGTTGATCGGCTTCTTCAAGCCCGATCTGATGGACCTCATGGTCACCAACCCCGGCCTGGGCTGCAAGATCCTTCTCAACCTGGCCGAACAGATGGGCCACACCCTGACCAAAGACTACCAGACCCTCAAGAAGCTGGGCTACGACTTTCTGCAGGACGAGGAAGGAATGGCCGCCAGATGAGCCCAAAAAAGAAAAAAGCCAAACCTTCGCTGCTGGCCCGCCTCTTTGGCGCCAAGGGCAAGGCCAAGCCGGCTGCCAAGAAACCCGCCGAAGCCCGGAAAAAGGCAGCCCCCGAAAAAGCGGCCCCATCCAAACCGCCGCGCCCCACCCCTCTGGACCGCTCCATCTCCGAGATCAAAACCATGCTCCGCATCGGCCAGAACAACCCGGCCCGCCTGGCCACTATCCTGGGCAACATGCTCAACACCGAGAAGGCCAAAAAGGACCAGGCCGACGAGAAATTTCAGCAACTGATCCGGGACATCCTCGCCCGCCAGCAGCAGCAAGAGCAGCAGGAGCCTCCCAGTAGCGCCGGGGAGTGACCCCCTCCGGCCTTTCCCGATGCCCAGGCCTGCCACCGCCCCGCTCTGCCCCCAGGCCCCGCAGCACCATATAGATGGTGTTGCGCCCAGTAAAGGCCCCCCCACCTGCCGCGGCGCTAACCCTGGCGGCCCACCCAGCTGGGGTCATCTCCCCGCCGCATTCATTCCCGCAAGAATCCCCTTCATATACGCCAGGCTGGCAGCGGCGATGGTGCGCGGATCGGGCTTGAAGTCGAAAACCTCCACCGAGACATAGCCCTCGTATTTCAACTCCTGCAAGGTCTGCAGCACCCCGACAAAATCGCTCTGGCCAAAGCCGGGGCCCCGCTTGTTGGCGTCGTTGACGTGTACGTGATATAGGTGTGGCCCCGCGTCGCGCAGTAACTGGGGCACTGGCACCGCTTCGCTGGAACCGCTGCACACATCCACCATGGTCTGAAAGTGGGGATGGCCGATCTGGGCCACCAACTGGCGGGCCTGGGCCACGGTGGTGATGAAGTTGGTCTGGTCCGGGCTCAGGGGTTCGAAACACAGGTACACCCCGCACTCCTGTGCTGTCTTCAGGCAGGACTCGAATACCACCCGAGTCCGCTCCCAGGTCTGCTGATAATCCCAGCCCTCCTGCACATTGCGCTGCTTGGGCGAGCCGATGATCATCACCTGCCCTCCCAGATCCCCACAGCAGCGGATCAGGGCCTCAAAATAATCGCGCGTCTTCTTGCGGATGCCCTCGTCTGGATGATTGATGTACAACCCGGTGGGGCTGACCAGCAGCCAGTGTAACCCGACGATCTCCACCCCGGCGGCCTCGGCGGCCCGGCGGATCTCCAGGCGGCGGGCTGTGGAGATCTCCTCCACCGAGGGGGCCAGGGTGAAGGGGGCGATCTCCACACCCTGATAGCCCACTTCGGCGGCATAGGCGAAGACCTCCTCGATGGGCCAGTTCTCGAAGTATTCGTTGCAGGTGGCGAATTTCATGGGGTATCCTCCGTCGCAAAACAGCCGGATCGAAATTAACCATGTCACCTTCCCCACGCCAGTTGTGTCCTTTCTGAGCCACCCTGGCCCGCGCCTCCAGAGAGCGGCGGCCGGCACGCTCCTTGCAGTATGCCCGCCTCATGCTCCTGCTCTGCCTCCTCCTGCTCTTGCGGGTGCCGGCACACCCCCAGGACTTGGACCCCTTTGCCGGCGAAGAGAACGCCGCGGCCCGCGAAAATGAATTGGCCGAACAGGGAGGCCCAGGTGCCTTCTCCCTGCGCCTGCGCGGCCAGGGCGCGCCGGGCCGGACCCGGCAGTACCAGCGCCTCGCCTGGAAGGGCCGGCACCAGGAGGTCTATTTGCTGGTCGAACGCGATCCGGGCGAAACGTTTTGGGCCGATTTTGCCGCCGGCTATTACCACTGGCACTCTAGTGCCCATCCCTTTTCGCTCACCGCCGGCGACCTGCGCCCCGGCTTTGGCCAGGGCCTGGTCTTTGGCCGCAGCGGCGGGCGGGGCGCGCCTTTCCCCGCCCTGCGCCAGGACCGCCAGACCCCCGGGTACCGGGCCAGCGGCGAAAACGACGCCCTGCGCGGCCTGGCCCTGGACGGCCGGGCCGGGTCCTGGGAAGTGGTGGTGCTGGCTGGCCGGGCCGGGCGCGATGCCCGGATGGGCAAAGAGGGCCAGGTGATCTCCCTGCCCACCAGCGGCCTGCACCGCACCCGCACCGAAAAAACCGGGCAGGACCTGCTAAACCTCTGGGTGGGCGGGGCCCGACTGCGCTGGGCGAGGCCCAGCTATCAGTGGGGTGCCACCTTCCAGGCCTTGCGCTTCGACCGGCGGGTAGATCTGAGGAAAAAGGACGACCGCGCCTTCCACGGGCAGGCCGTGCGGCTGTCCGGGACCGACTTCCGCCTCCAGTGGCGGGGCCTGAGCGCTGCGGGCGAAGCCGGGGTGGACGCCCAGGGCCGGCGCGGGATGCTGGGGGTAGCGATGCTGCGGCTGGGACGACAGCGGCTGGGCGCCACCTGGCGGCACTATGATCCCGACTTCCCCACCTTCTTCGGCGGGGCCCTGGGCCGCAGCGAGCGCGGCGAAACCGGCCTCTTGCTCAACGCCGACCTCCGCTGGCGAGGCTGGCAAGGTCGGCTCTGGACCGACAACTGGCACTCTGCCCAGGCCGACCAGCCCCGCAGCCAGGTACTTGGCTGGAGCCTGAGCGCCCCACTGCCCCCCTCTCTGCGCCTCGAACTCTCCGGGCAGCAGAACCCCGGCCAAGATCGGCGGGGCCGGCTGGAGCTGCGCTGGACCCCGCAGCGCCGCCTGGAACTGGCTGCCCGCATCGAGGGACGCCGGCTGCAGGGGAAAGGCAAGGCCGCCGCATGGGGCCGCCTCTTTTCCTGGCGCGCCGCAGGCCAGTGGCAGCGGCTGGAATGGACCTGCCACCTGAGCCGCTTCCACACCTCCGCCTATGCCAGCCGCCTCTACGAATACGAGTACGACCTGCCCGGCGCCCTGAGCATCCGGCCGCTTTACGGCAAGGGCTGGCGCTGGTACCTGCTGGCCGCCCGCACCTGGGGCCCCCTGCGCCTGGCCGGCCGCTACCGCCAGCAGCAGGGCCGGCGCGATGCCGGTCTGCAGTTGGACCTGGAGTGGTCTCCGCGAAGTTGACACGCGGGAACTCGGTGGATAACTTGAATTATCTGAATTTTCCACCGCCGAATTTGCCGCCCATCGCCCATGGTTGATCAGAGCCAATCCGCCTTCGACTTGGAGGACCGCCTTCGCCGGCTCAACGAAATCGGCGTGGCCCTCTCGGTGGAGCACAACCTCACCGTGCTGCTCGAACGCATCCTGCTAGAGGCCCGCAGATTCACCCGCGCCGACGCCGGCACCCTCTTCCTGCTCAAAGGCGACCACCTCACCTTCGAAATCGCCCAGAACGACACCCTCAAGAGTTTTGCCGGCGGCACCCACGGCAAGATGGATATGCCCCCGGTGCCGCTCAACAAGGAGAGCGTCTCGGGATACGTGGCGGTCACCGGACAGGCCCTCAACATCGAGGACGTGTACAGCGAACCCGTCTACCGCTTCGAGGGCCCCAAGAATTACGACCGCATGACCGGATACCGCACCCGTTCCATCCTCGGGGTGCCGATGAAGGACCACGAGGACCAGATCATCGGGGTGGTCCAGCTGATCAACCCCCTCCACCCGCTCACCGGGGAAGTGGTGCCTTTCTCGGCCCAGGACCAATCCCTCATCCAGTCGCTGGCCTCGCAGGCGGCGGTGGCCATCAACAATGTCCGCCTGATCGCCGAGACCGAAGCCCTCTTCGACTCCTTTGTCCAGGTGATGGCCACCGCCATCGACGAGCGTTCGCCCTACACCGGGGGCCATATCCGCCGGGTGGCCGAGATGGCCATGGCCGTGGCCCACAGCATCAACACCTGCCAGGAGGGTCCTCTGGGGCCGCGGCAATTTGACGAGGACCAACTCAACGAGCTGCGCATCGCCGCCTGGATGCACGACATCGGCAAGATCACCACCCCCGAATGGGTGGTGGACAAACCCACCAAGTTACACACCCTCTTCGACCGCATCGAACTGGTGCGCACCCGTTTCGCGCTGATCGAGAAATCCATCCAACTGGAACGCCTCGAAAAGCAGGTCACCGGCCAACCCCTGCCCGCCGATTTCGCCGAAGAATACGAACGCCGCCTGCAGGCCCTCGCTGAGGACCTGGCCTTTCTGGAGCGGGCCAACACTCCGGGCGAGTTCATGCAGGATGCAGATCTGGTTAGATTAAACCAAATTGCCGGCCAGACCTATGTGGAAGGCGGCCAGCAACGCCCCTACCTGAGCGAAAACGAGCTGAAGAACCTGTGCATCCGCAAAGGCAGCCTGACCCAGGAAGAGCGCCAGAAGATCAACGACCACGCCTCGATGAGCATCAAAATGCTGGCCCAGATCCCCTTCACCCGCAAGCTCAACCAGGTACCCCCCATCGCCGGGGCCCACCACGAAAAACTCGATGGCAGCGGTTACCCCTTGGGCCTGAAGGCCGACCAGATCAGCCTGCAGGCGCGTATCCTGGCGCTGGTGGACATCTTTGAATCGCTCAGCGCCGACGACCGCCCCTACCGGGCCAAACCCATGCCCAGGGAAGTGGTGCTGCGCATCCTCAAAGAGGAGGTGGAGCGCGGGTACCTGGATCGGGACGTCTTCGAGTTGTTCATCCGGGAAGAACTCTATCTCAAACTCGACGAAATCAAGGCGCGTATGGCCGCCGCCCCCCCCACTTCGCAGGATGCATGAAGCCCGGCGGCGCCCTCTGCATCGCCCTCTTCCTGCTCTTGGCCCGCACCCAGTGCGGCTGGGCCCTGGTCTGCAGCGGGCAGGTGGGCAAACCCGCCCAAGGACACCTCTCCTCCAAGGGCCACCTCCGCGCCCTGACCGTCTTCGCCCACTTTCAGGATGAAGACCAAAGCGATCACACCCTTCCCGAATTCACCGACGCCCTCTTCGACCCCCAGCATCCCGGCAGCCTGACCCATTTCTATCTGGAGATGTCGCAGGGCCAGTTCCGCCTCGACGGGGAAATGGCCCCGCATTGGTACGGTTCGCTCCGGCCGGCCTCGGCCTACGTGGACAGCACCGGCCTGAGCGGGGACTTCGGCCTCTTCGCCCGCGAAGTCCTGGCGGCGGTGGACGCCGACACCGACCTGGGGCGCTACGACAACGAGGGCCCCGATGGGCGGCCCAACTCGGGGGATGACGACGGGTACGTGGATTTCTTTTTTCTCAACACCCTCACCATCCCCCGGAACTTCATCGTCGCCGACGCCACCGGGGTGGCCAAGCTGGGCTTGGGCGAGGACTATGTCTCCAAGGACCGCCGGCCCACCGGCGGCTTTGTCCGCATCCGCAGCGACTACCACCCCCGCGGCCAGGGGGGCACCCTGCAGCGGGCCCACACCTTTGAGGTGGCGGTGGGCAGCATGGCCCACGAATTTGGCCATGCCCTGGGCCTGCCCGACCTCTACGACCTCGATTACAGCCAGCAGAGCGGATTCCCCGACCCCGAAAAAGATTCGGCCGGGGTGGGCTACTGGTGCCTGATGGGCCACGGGGCCCTGGGCTGGAACGACCAGGGCGGCCCCAATCCCTTTTGCGCCTGGAGCCTGGGGCAGCTGGGCTGGATCGGCGTTGACAACGCCGACTTGGTGGTAGTGCGCGAGGACCGGCGCGACGCGGCCTTGGCCGATGTGCGGACCGGCGGCAAGGTCTACCAACTGCCGGGGTCCACTTCCGGCACCTACCTGTTGATCGAACACCGCAGCCCGGCCCACAGCTACTACGAGCGCAACCTGCCCGCCGACGGCCTGCTGATCTGGCAGGTGCGCGAGGCGTTGGGAGGCAACAACGACGAAACCCGCAAACAAGTGGACCTGGTCTGTGCCGACGGGCGCTACCTGGACGCCGGTTTCCCCGCCGGCACCAGGCCCGCCCCGGAATTGGGCGCCGACAATCTGGACTTCTGGGCCCACGACGAGGAGTACCGCGCCGGCCATCTGGGCAACCTGGGCGATGCCACCGATGTCTTCGACGGCTTGAATTTCACCGAGTATTCGGTGGTCTCCAATCCTACCGCGCCACCAGGGGTCAGCGTGGACCACCTCCGCCGCCAGGGGGAGACCCTGCTGGTCGACCTGCACCTGCGCGACCCCCGGCGGGCCGGCACCGTCGAGGCAGACGCCCGCTGGCAGGACACCGTGGAGGTAGTGGGCGACGTGGTGGTGCCTGTCGGGGTCCGGCTCGAGATCGCCCCGGGGACCCTGGTCCGCTTTGGCAAAGACCAGCGGCAGGCCGGCGTCGACCCACTGCGCTGCGAACTGGTGGTGGAGGGGCAATTGATTGTCGGCAGCCAGGCCCGGCTCAGTTCGGCGGCCGCCACCCCAGCCCCGGGTGACTGGTACGGCATCACCCTGCAGCCGGCCGGCCAACTCTTTCTGCGCCAGGCCACCCTCGAGTACCCCCAGCAGGGGGTATCGGGCAAAGGCCTGCTCAATCCCCTGTCCATTGAGGATACCCGCATCCTCCAGGCCGGCCAATGCGGCATCTGCCTGGAAGAGGTGCAGGAACCCGTCTCGCTGCTGGGGGTGGAGGTGGACCAGGCCGGCCAGCAGGGCATTCGTATCACTGGCCCGGCCCCGGTGCGGGTGCGCCAGGCCCACCTGCAGGGCAACGGCACCCTGGGCCTGGAGCGCCGCGGCGGTTACCTCGAGTGCCGCGGCAGCACCTTCACTGACAATGGCCTGGCTCAGGGGGCCGGCGCCAATCTGGTGCTGGGCGAAGGGGTGTTCGGCTCCGTGGCCGACAATCACTTCGGCACTAGGGCCGCCAATCGCCTGAGCGGGGGGACCGGCATCCGCTGCGAGCAGTGCGAAGACGTATTTATCGAGCAGAATCGCCTGGCCGGTCTCCGCCTCGGCCTGCTCAGCGACAGCGGCCGGCCACACCTGGTGCGCAACGAATTCGTCGACAACGACCTGGCCCTGCTGCTGACCGGAGTGCGGGTGCCCGCCCGGCTGGAACTCAACGCCGTGGAGAACGCCAGCCAGCTGCTCGACAACCAGACCGGTATCGAGGTCGTGGCCCGCAACAACTGGTGGGGCCGCGACGACGAAGCCTGGATCCAAGCCCATATCAAAGGCCGGGCCCAGTGGCACCCCTTCCTCAATTTCGACCCGCGTATCCCGGTGACCTTCTCCCTCAACCCCAACTACCCCAACCCCTTCGACGACGCCACGGTCATCGGGTACACCGTGGGCATCAACAAGGCCGCCCTCGCCCTAGAAAGCGAAATCGTGGTGGAGGTGCGCTCCCTCGCCGGCGGGCTGGTGCGCCAGCTGGTGCGCCAGCCCGCCGCCCCCGGGCTCTATTCGGTGATCTGGGACGGGCGCGACGAAGCGGGGCAGCCGGTGGCCAGCGGGGTATACTGCTGCCAGCTGGTGGTCAATCCGGTGCGGGTGGCCCGGAAGATGCTGGTGCTGCGCTGAAGACATATCACTTCTAAGTATGGAAAAAGTTTCCCTCGCCGAGCGCCAGCTGGGCGTCGCTTGTATATTTTCTTAAAGAGTATGGACATACAGACCGATTATCTGATCGTCGGCAGTGGCCTGGCTGGTCTCTTTTTTGCCCTCAAGGCAGCCGAGCACCATTCGGTGGCCCTGGTGACCAAAGCCACCGCCCTGGAGTCGAACACCGCCTATGCCCAGGGCGGCATCGCCGCGGTGATGGACCAGGGCCGGGATTCCTTCGCCCTGCACGTGCGCGACACCCTTGAGGCCGGCGCCGGCCTGTGCGACCCGGCGGTGGTAGAGTTGGTGGTGCGCGAGGGACCCGAGGTCGTAGGCGAGTTGATGCAACTGGGGGCGCACTTTTCCCGCGAAACCTCTGGTGAACTGTCCCTGGGACGCGAGGGCGGCCACTCCCAGGCGCGGGTGGTCCGCGCCGCCGACGCCACCGGCAGGGAGATCGTCCGGGCGCTGCTGGAGGCGGTGGCCCGCGGCAAGCTAAAAATATATGAGCGCCATCTGGCGCTGGAACTCTTGGTCGAAGGGCGCTGCTGGGGTGCCCAGGTGCTGGAACTGGACAGTGGCCAGGTCCGGCGTTTCGCCGCCCCCTTTACCCTGCTGGCCACCGGTGGCGCGGGCCAGGCGTACCTGCACACCACCAATCCAGCGGTGGCCTGCGGCGACGGGCTGGCCATGGCCTACCGGGCCGGGACCGCGGTGGGCAACCTGGAATTTATGCAGTTCCACCCGACCATGTTTTTCCAGCCGGGCGGCCCCTCTTTCCTCATCAGCGAGGCGCTGCGCGGTCATGGCGGGGTGCTGGTGGACCGGCAGGGCCGCCCCTTCGCCGAACGTTATCACCCCAGCGGCTCGCTGGCCACCCGCGACATCGTGGCCCGGGCCATTGTCGGCGAGCTGAAACAGAATGGCGACGAATGTGTCTTTCTCGATGTGAGGGGCGTGGACCCGGCCGAGACCAGGCGGCGTTTCCCCGGCATCAGCCAACACTGCGCCCAGCGGGGCATCGATATCACCGCTGACCTGATCCCGGTGATGCCGGCGGCCCACTACCTGATGGGCGGGGTCAGGACCGATACCTGGGCACAGACCGAAATCCCCGGTCTCTACGCCGCCGGCGAGGTGGCGCTGACCGGCCTGCACGGGGCCAACCGCCTGGCCAGCAACTCGCTCCTGGAGGCCCTGGTTTTTGCCCGCCGGGCCTGGAACCATGCCCAGGAGCAGGCGTCGCCGGCCCCACCTGCCGACCTGCCCGGTGGGCAGGGGCCAGGCCAGGGCCCGCAGCCAGACCTGGGGCAGCTCGCCGCGCTCAGGCAACAACTGCGCCGCTGCATGTGGGAGGAAGTGGGCATCCTGCGCACCGCCGCCGGCCTGGAGCGGGCCTGTCAGACCCTCGACGGCCTGGCCGAGCAAAGTGAAGCGCTCTACCACCGACATGCCCTGGAACCAGGGCTGGTCGAACTGCGCAATCTGGCCACCGTCGCCCAGTTGATGGCCCACGGAGCCCGGATGCGGCAGGAGAGCCGCGGGGGGCATTTCAACAGCGACTACCCGCAGCGCGACGACGAACACTGGCAGCGCGATACCCTGATGCGCGCCGCCTGCTGAAGAGCGGTTTTAACGAGGGAAAACCATGAACAGATACTGCTGGACAGCCCTGCTCCTCTGCGCGCTGGCCCAGGCGGCTGGCGCGAGCGAGGCCATGGTCACCAAGGTGCGAGGTCTCTCGCTCAGCGTCGACAAGGGCGCCGACCAGGGCCTGGTGGTGGGCATGGAGGTGATGGTGGTGCGGCCCCCGGGCGAAGCGGTCATCCACCCGATCACCGGCGAAAACCTGGGCTCCCCAGAAATCCGCCTGGCCGCCGGTCAGGTGGCCAAGGTGAGCGTTGGTTCGGGGGTGGTCCGCCTCAAGGGGCTGCCGCTGATGGCAGTGCGCGCCGGCGACGTGATCCGCTTCGTGGCCACGGGGTCCCCCAGCCAGGTGATGGAGCAACAGACACACACCGAGGTAGCAAAGAAGGAGGAGGCTGAGGAGCGGCAGCAACTCAAATCCGACGTCTCCGGCCTTACCCGCGATGTCAAAAGCATCCAGGGGACCATCCATACCCTCGAAAACATGGTGGCGCGGCTGGAGAAGGTGGATGAGCGGTTCCGGGCCCAACTGAAGGGCATCAGCGGCGACATCAACGGCCTCAGGCGGGAGATGAGCCAGATCCGGGAGCAAGTCAGTGCGCTGGTGTCGCCCACGGTCGGGAAAACGAGAGGCGAAAAACCCGACTCTCTCAGCAGCGAACAACTCGACCACCTGCGCCAAGTCATCCAGGAGGAGATCCGCAAGCTGCGGGCCGAGATCCCCCCGGAGACCACCGTGGTGGTTCAGGCAGCGCCGGCCGTGGAGGAGCACCACCCCGAGCCAGAGGTACACGCCGAGCCGGAGCACCGCGAGGAGGAGCACGTCGAGCCGGAACACGCCGAGGAGGAGCACCACGAAGAGGAGACCCCAGGGGTCGAAGAGCCGCCCTTCTACACCGCCACCTGGTTCCTGAGCGCAGTAGGCGGACTTGGGGTGCTAGGTCTGGGTTACTACCTCTTCACCTTCTTCAAGGGCCGCAAGGGTGGCGGCGACGAAGAGGAAGAAGAGGAAGAAGAGGAGCCCGAAGCCGAGGTGGAGGTGGAGGAAGAGGAAGAGGACGACATCGTGGTGGAGGAGAGCAAATGAGCCCCCGCCGGCCCCTTATCTGGCTTTTCGTCCTGACCCTGGGCTGGGCCCTGCTGCCTGGCCTCGCCCAGGGACAGACCTTCCTGCCCGAAGGGGTCATCATCCGCACCGAAAGCAGTCTGGCCTATATCGACGCCGGCCAGCAGCAGGGCCTCATGGAGGGCGACCTGCTCGACATCATGTCTTCGGAGGTACTCACCCACCCCCTCAGCGGCGACACCCTGTCGGTGACCCCGATGGCGGTGGGCGCCCTGCGGGTGCGACAGGTCTTTGCCCGCTTCGCCATCGGCGAGGTGGTCCACCTGGAGCCCGGCCAGGACCCCATGCTGATGCCGGTCTACCGCATCACCGACCCAGAACGCATGTCCCAGGTCATGCTCTACGCCCAGCACTACAGCTATGAGACGGCCAGCTCCGGGGTGCCCAAACGCCTGGCCCTGATCCCTGGGCTCTATCAGTTCAAGCTCGGCGCTCCTGGCAAGGGGTGGACCCTGCTGGGGCTGGAGGTCGCCTCCCTGACTGCCGGCGTCCTGTGCCGCGTCCAGAGCAACAGCTATTACGAAAACTACCGCGGTCTGGGCGCTGGTTATCCTCAAGAGGAGTTCGACCGCCAATTCGACCAGGCCTCCACCTGGCACCAACGGAGCAAGATCGCCTTCTGGGCAGCCGGAGCCTTCTGCGCCTACAACTGGATCGACGCGCTGTGGCTGGGCAAGGGCCCGCCCTTGGAAGGTGGCATGGAGATGAGCAGCCAGGGCCTTCCCCTCTTCCAACTGGCGTACAGGTTCTGAGATGATCCGCGCGCTGCTTTTGTCGATGGTCTTGCTGGCCGGCTGCGGCGAGCTGAAGCGGGACAACCCCCTCGACCCCCGTTCATCCCACTTTGTCGATCTGCCCCAGCTGCTGATCGGCTCGTGGGCCCGCAACGACCAGGAGCGCAACGAGGTCTTCTTCTTCAAGGAAGACGGGGCCATGCAGCTGCTCGACTTCACCTGCTACCAGCGCGGCCCCGGCGATGTGGTCGACCGCCAGACCAACCCGCCCTGCCACACCCTCTTCGGCAACTACTTCCTCGATGGAGACCAGTTGACCCTCTCCTTCACCGAGGTACACACTTTGCCGGGCCAGGACCCTATCCAGCTGCCGCGCACCGACCAGGTATCACACATCTCCATCCGCCGCGAGACCCTCACCACAGTGGAGGAAGACGGGACCCGCTCCTACACCCGCCTCTAACCCTGGCCCTGGCCAGGGGCCACCTTGGTCAAAAGCACTCCTTCCCTTATATTCATCTCCTCCTCTTTCCTTACCAAAGAGTCCTGCCTTGAGCATTGCCGTCCTTGATTTCGGCGGGCAGTACGCCCATCTCATCGCCAACCGCATCCGCCGCCTGCACGCCTACGCCCGCATCTGTTCGCCCCAGGTTTCCCTGGACGAGTTGAAAGGCGTACGCGGCCTTATCCTCTCGGGCGGTCCCTCCAGCGTCTACGACCCGGCCCAACCGCCCTATAACCCCGCGCTTTTCGACGCCGGCCTGCCCATCCTGGGCCTGTGCTACGGCCACCAGCTGCTCTGCCAGCACCTGGGAGGCGAGGTGGAACCGGGCCAGACCCGCGAATTCGGGGCCGCCCGCCTGCAACTGAAACAGGCCCAGGGGGTCCTCAAGGGGCTGGAGTCAGAGGAACGGGTCTGGATGAGCCACCAGGACACCGTGAGCCGGCTGCCGGCCGGCTTCGAAGTGCTGGGCAGTACCGCCGATTGCGCCATGGCCGCAGTGTACGACCCGGCCCGCCGCATCTACGGCCTGCAGTTTCACCCCGAGGTCAGCCACACCGTCAATGGGCTGCGTATCCTGGAAAACTTCGTCGAGTTGTGCGGCTGCCCCCGGGACTGGACTATGGACCACTACCTCGAAGAGCAGGCCGCAGAGCTGCGCCTCCAGACCGCGGGGCGCAAGGTCTTCCTGTTGGTCAGCGGCGGGGTGGATTCGAGCGTGGCCTTCCTGATGCTCAACCGCATCCTGGGTGAAGACCGGGTTATGGGCCTGCACATCGACAATGGTTTCATGCGCCACAACGAGACCGCCACCGTGCGCCGGCTGCTGACCGACTCGGGTTTTGCCAACTTACACGTGGTGGACGCCAGCGCCGAATTCCTGGCCGCCGTGGAGGGGGTGGTGGACCCAGAGGAGAAACGCCGGCGCATCGGCACCCAGTTCATCAGGACCCGCGACCGGGCGCTCGAAGAATTAAAGCTGGACCCCGAGGAATGGCTGCTGGGCCAGGGCACCCTCTACACCGACACCATCGAATCGGGGGGCACGGCCCACGCGGCAGTGATCAAGACCCACCACAACCGCGTCGATCTGATCGAGAAATTGCTGGCCGAAGGCAAAGTGATCGAGCCCCTGGCTCAGCTGTACAAGGACGAGGCGCGGGAATTGGGCGAGAAGTTGGGTTTGCCCCACCACCTGGTCTGGCGCCATCCCTTCCCTGGGCCTGGTCTGGCGGTGCGCACCCTGTGTTCAGCTGGCAAGACCGACTGGGAGGGGGTGGAGGAAGCGCAGGGACGGGCGGCCAGTATCGCGGCTCGCTTCGGGCTGCAGGTGGAGATCCTGCCCCTGCGCAGCGTGGGGGTGCAGGGCGACGGGAGGACCTATGCCCATCCGGCCCTGGTCTGGGGAGAGGCCCAGTGGCCAGCCCTCGAAGAGCTGTCCACCGAACTGACCAACGCCATCCCAAAAATCAACCGCGTGGTTTATCTGCTGGGACCAGTGCCCCGACCGGTCCAGCACCTCAAGCCGGCCTACCTGACCCGCCAGCGGCTAGCGCTGTTGCGGCGGGCCGACAGCCTGGCCATGGCCGCCCTGGAGCAGCACGGCCTGATGCAGGAGGTAACCCAGATGCCCACGGTGCTGGTGCCCCTCTCCAGCGATGGAATTCATGAGAGTGTGGTATTGCGGCCCATCTCCACCGACGATTTCATGACCGCCCGCTTCAGCGCCCTGCCCCAAACCTTTGTCAGCGACATCTGCCGGCAGCTGCTGGAAGTGGAAGGCATCGAAGCGGTCTTCTACGACGTCACCCACAAACCGCCGGGCACTGTGGAGTGGGAGTGACCCCTAACGGATCAGGTAGTATTTAATCTTGCCCCGCCGGATGAGGTGGTACTTGCCGTGCAACCCATCCGCTCGGCGGAGAATCGTCTCGGTGCCGGCACAGCGTTCCCCGTTGAGGTAGATGGCTCCCTTGCCCAAGTCTTCGCGGGCCTGGCGCTTGGAGGAGCAGATCCCCGCCGCCACCAGCAGGTCCACCAACGCCGCCTCGTCCCCAGCCAGCACGTGAGAGGGCACGTCCCCAAACCCCTCCTCGATCTCATCTGCGGCCAGCGCTCCCACCTCCCCATAAAAGAGCGCCCGCGAGATCTTCTCGGCCCGGCGGGTGGCGACCGCCCCGTGTACCAAGGTAGTCACCTCCTCGGCCAGCCGGCGCTGGGCCTCGCGTTTCTCCGGCTGGGTGCGGGTGGTCTGCTCCAGGGCTAAAATTTCCTCGCGGCCCAGAAAAGTGAAGTACTTCAGATACCTAACCACACTCTGGTCATCGGCGTTGATCCAGAACTGGTAGAACTGATACGGGGTAGTCTTGGCCGGGTCCAGCCACACCGTACCACTTTCAGTCTTCCCAAACTTGGCCCCGTCTGCCTTGGTGACCAGGGGAAAGGTCAGGCCGTAGACCTTGCGGCCGGCGGTCCGGCGGATCAGATCGGCTCCGGCCGTGATATTGCCCCACTGGTCGCTGCCGCCGATCTGCAACTGACAGTCGAGGCTCTGGTTCAGTTTGAAGAAGTCGTAGGCCTGCAGAATCATGTAGCTGAACTCAGTGAAGGAGATCCCCGACTCCAGGCGCGAGGCCACCGAATCCTTGGCCAGCATATAGGGCACCGGAAAGTGTTTGCCCACCTCGCGCAGCAACTCGATGGCCTTGAGGGATCCCAACCAATCGTAGTTGTTGACGATGCGCGCCGCGTGGGTGCCGCCAAAGTCGAGGAAGGGCTCCAGTTGGGCTTTGAGCTTGCCGGTCCACTCGGCGACCACGTCGTCGGAATTGAGGGTGCGCTCGTTGGCCTTGCCGCCGGGATCGCCGATCAGGCCCGTGCCCCCGCCCACCACGGCGATGGGCGGATGGCCGGCCAACTGAAAGCGGCGCAGCACCAGGATAGGCAGCAGACTGCCCACGTGCAGGCTGTCGGCAGTGGGGTCAAAGCCGCAATAGAGCGCCAGCGGCGCCTCCTGCAGGCGCTGGGCCAGCCCCTCGCGGTCGGTGACCTGGTAGACCAGGCCGCGGAATTCCAGATCTTCCAGCAGTTTCATGGCTTGTTCTCCGGTTAGGGGCAACAAAAAAACCCCTGCACAGGGCCAGGGGTCGTCAGCGGTTGCGGCGCGGATTAAGGACGAATCCCTCTACCCTCCAGAGATCTCAAGGTGATAATATCGATAACAGTTCTTCATCCGAGGGTGCTCCGCGCTGGCGTTGAGGGGAAATATACTTGGATTTTCGGTGGCCGTCAACGGCGGAAAAATGGGCCGCCGGAGGAATTATTTGCCGGCCTTCGCCAGCCATCGCGGGGCGCGCTTCCCTTGGAAAAGGGCCGGTATGGATTTTGCGCCTGGGGCCATTGTAGCACCTGCCCCGGAGGCGGCCATGGCGTCCAGCGACCAACTCGATATCCATCCCAACCCCAGCACCGGCTGCTACGAAGCCTGGCTGATGGATCCCCACACCCAGGAGAAGCGCCTGGTCTCCACCTGCAGCCTCTGCGTCCCCGAAGACCAGGTCCGCTGGTGGAACCGGCAGGTCTGCAACACCCTCCACGACAACTTGCGCCTGCCTTCCGCCGCCTGAACGCACTTTTGCGCCCCTGCCTTTTTTGCGCTAATTTATCCTCCAATTGAGGGCGATTAGCTCAGTTGGTTAGAGCGCCTGCCTTACAAGCAGGAGGTCGCTGGTTCGAGCCCAGCATTGCCCACCACCTATAAACGCCCCTGGAGGCAGGTTCTGTCCTCCAGGGGCGTTTGATTTTTATATCTATTAACCTATTGCTGTAGAGCTGTTTACCTCCTCAATTACCCCTGCGATTCCCGTAGCCTTCCCCGCGAAAGTTTCTTATATTTAGTTCGTCGCATTGCTCCGCATGAATACCGATAAAAACCCGTTAATACCCGCTTTATGGGGTTACATCTGGGGTTACAACAATCCGCCTGCTTCCCCTGAGAGGAGATGCCCATGGCCTCTGTCCACCAGTTTGCCGCCCGCAACACCTGGCGTATCGCCTATTACGTCAAAATAAAAAGCAGCCTGGTGAAGAAGGCGAAGTACGCTAAGGCCAAGGCCGATGCGAATCTGCTGAAGCGCCAGCTGGAGCGAGTCGAGGATGCCACCAGGACGGGCCTGGCTACCGGGAAGGAGATCGAGGACTGGATTGCGAGGGGTTGGATCAAGGAAGAGGAAGCGGCGATTGCCTTCACGGGGTACGCAGAGACCGCAGAGCGCAAGCGGAAGGTCGCCCTGCACCACACGGACTACAAGCAAATCCTCGACGCGTACGAGGAATACGCCATCGACGTGAGCAAGGGAGGAGCGGACCGCAAGTCACACCGCAACCACATGAGCATGGCCCGGCAGGTGGTGGG
>CAMAVQ010000002.1 GCA_945861755.1 Gemmatimonas phototrophica | reverse complement strand
GGCCCGCTCTGGGCTGACCTCCAGCAGGTCGCGGCACTCGGTGTTGCTGATGCTGCCCTGCGCGGCGACAAAGGCCAGGATCCGCTCATCGTCGCCGGCGGCGCGCCCGGGCCTGGTCGGTGCCGTATCCCTGCGGATCCCGACGAAGCGCAGGTGCTCGGGCCGGATCAGGGCGCCTTGGCTTTTGATCAGGGCGTACTCGATCAGGTTCTTCAGCTCCCGCACATTCCCCGGAAACTCGTGCTCCTCCAGTAGCGCCAAAGCCTCGTCGCTCAGCCCCGGGGACTCGCGTCCCGTCTCCACGGCAAAGCGCCGCAGGAAATGATCCACCAGCAGCGGGATGTCTTCCCGCCTTTCCCGCAGGGGCGGCACCTCCACCACAAAGCCGGCCAGCCGGAAGTAGAGGTCCTCGCGGAAGCGATCCTGGGCGATCAGCCCGGTCAGTTCCTGGTTGGTCGCCGCCAGCACCCGCACCTCCACCCGCTGCTCCTGGGTGGCACCCACAGGCACCACCAGCCCGGTTTCCAGGATGCGCAGCAGCTTGGCCTGCAGCGCCAGCGGCAGATCCCCCGCCTCGTCGAGAAAGAGGGTGCCCCCATCCGCCTGCGCAAAATACCCCCGGTGGCGGTCCTGCGCCCCGGTGAAGGCGCCTTTCAGGTGCCCAAAGAAACTCGACTCGGCCAGCTCGCGCGGCACCGCCGCGCAGTTGACCGCCACGAAAGGTCCCCGCGCCCGCGTACCCCCAAAGTGGATGGCCCGGGCGATCACCTCCTTGCCGGTGCCGCTCTCCCCGGTGATCAGCACCGCGGTGGTGTGCGACTGCTGCAAGAGCGCGATCTCCTCTTGCAGCACCACCACGGCCTTGCTCCGGCCCACCAGGCTGCCCCCCGCTGGGCGATCTGTTGCTGCGACAGATCCTCCAGCCGGTCGGCCAGGACGTCCCGCTCGCTGGTCAGGCGCTGCCGCTGGGCGATCTCTTCCTCCAGTTGGCGGGTGCGTGCCTCCAGGGCGGCGTTTTTCTCTGCCAGGATGCGCGCCAGCGCCGCTTTCTCCAGGTGGGTCTGGACCCGGGCCAGCACCTCCTCCTTGTGGAAGGGCTTGGTCACGTAGTCCACCCCCCCGGCGCGGAAACCCTCCAAGAGGTCGGCGGTCTCGTCCCGGGCGGTGAGAAAGAGCACCGGGATGGCGCGGGTCGCCTCGTGCTGCTTGAGCCGCCGGCACACCGAGAAGCCGTCCAGCCCCGGCATGGCCACGTCCAGGAGGATCAGGTCGGGGACGAACTGACCGGCCAGCTCCAGCGCCTGCGGCCCCGAGGTGGCCACCATCACCTGATACCCGGCCAGCTCCAAGGACTGGCACATCAGCTTCAGGTTGGCCGGGATGTCGTCCACCACCAGCACCCGCGAGCCGCTCAGGTCCACGGACATTTCATCCATCTTCGGTTTTCTCCAGCAGGTCGATCACTCCGGCCAGGTCGAAGCGCTCCACTAGGTCGCCCAGGTGGGCGGCCAGGGCCGCCTCCCGCGTCCCCACCTGGCGCATCCGCTCCAGGCCCAGCTTCACCTGGGTCACGTTGTGCATCTTCGCCGCCTGGCGCAGCTGTTGCCGCAGGGAAGCCGGCAGCAGCAGCCCGTCGAAATAGGCCGCCTCCGGCTCCGCGGCCACTTGGGACCGGGCGTACTCGAACTCCACCCCCAGCACCTGCCCCAGGCAGGCGTAGATCTGCTCCAGGCGGAAAGGCTTTTCGATAAAGGCGTCGAAGCCGGCCTGCAGATAATCCTGCTGCTGGTGCTGCAGCACCGAGGCCGAGATCGCCACCACCGGCAGAGCCCCGTGCTCAGCCCGCAGCCGCCGCAGCGCCTCCACCCCGTCCATGCCTGCCATACGAATATCCATAAACACCAGGTCCGGCCGCTCCCCCCGCACCGCGGTGATGGCCTCCTCGCCGCTGTGGGCCTGGCGCACCCCCGCGCCGACGCGCTCCAGAGCCTGCGCCAGGATCTGGCGGTTGAGGGCTACATCGTCCACGATCAGCACCTGCGCCGCGAACCCGGCCCTCAGCCGCACGGCCAGGCCCTGGCGCGCCACGGCCTGGCCCACCGGGCCCTGGGCCGGGGACAGGGGCAGGGAGAAGGAGAAACGCGCTCCCTCTCCTGGGGCTGATTCCACCCGCAGCTGCCCGCCCATCAGCTCCACGTTGCGCCGCGCGATCGACAATCCCAACCCGGTGCCGCCCATGTTGGCCTGGGAGGGCCCCTGCTGGAAGGGCGCAAAGATCAGCTCCTGGTGCTCGGCGGCGATCCCCGGGCCCGTGTCACGGACCGCAAAATGATACTGGTCCTGCCTCTGCCGCACCTCCAGCACCACCGCGCCGCTTTCGGTGAACTTCACCGCGTTGCCCAGCAGGTTGATCAGTACCTGCCGCAGCTTGTTCTCGTCCCCGCGCACCTGCCAGCCCTCCCCCGTCCGTGCCACCCGCCAGGCCAGCCCTTGCTGCCGGCAGCGCAGCGCGAACATCGCCCCCAGGCTGTCCACCAGTTGCTCCAGGTCGAAATCCACCGGCTGCAGCTCCATCCGCCCGGCCTCGATCTTGGAGAGATCGAGGACGTCGTTGATCAGCTTGAGCAAATGATCGCCGCTGCTGTAGATGGCCTCCACCGCCCGGTCCTGCTGCTCCGGACTCAGCGCCTCGCGCTCGCGCAGGAGCTGGGCGTAGCCGAGGATGGCGTTCATGGGGGTGCGGATCTCATGCGACATATTGGCCAGAAAAGCGCTCTTGGCTTGGTTGGCCGCCTCGGCCACCTCGCGGGCCTGCTGCTCCCGGAGCAGTTGCGCCGCCTGCTGCTGCCGCGCCCGGCGCTGGCTGTAGTACCGCACACTGGAAAAGAGCGCCACCACCACTGCCAGCCCGATCCCCCCCCGCTGCAGCCAGTCCCGCCCCTGCCGCCACCGCCAGGCCCACAGCTGGGTCTGGTAGGTCCGGGCGATCTCCCCGGGGGCGAGGGCGTGGTTGTGGAAGGCCACCTCGTCGATCAGCCCCTGAAAGTAGCGGTCCTGCGCCGGCGCCCCGCCCAGGATCAGGGGCATGGGCAGCGCCAGGTCCACCACCCGCGCCGCGGTGTCGGTTGCCTCGGGCTGGCCGTCCACATAGAGCCCCATCTCCCGTCCCTGCCGCACCAGCACCAAGTGGTGCCAGGTCCGCAGGGACAGGGGCCCGCTGCTGGAGAGCTGGTGCAGGTCCTGGCCGCTGCTGAAGATCCCCTGCAGCCGGCCTGCCTCGTCGAGATACAGCGAGGTGTGGCCATCGATTTCGCTGCTGGCCTGATAGCTGAACGCCGGCGTCGCTTCGCCCAGGTATCCCATCGTGTAGGTGCGGTCGAGAATCGGTTCGGCGACCCCCTCCCGCTCCCGCCACAGCCACAACCCCAGCGAGAAATCCGCCATGCCGTAGTTGCCGATTTGCGGATTCAACTCCACGTAGCTGCCTTGGCCGTCGAAGGCAAAGGCCTGCCCCACCACCCCCGGCGCAAAGCCCACCCTTTTGACCAGAGTGCCCTGGTTGCCGCCCCGCAGATCCGCGGCGTTGCCCTCCCCGGCCCAGTGTGCCTCGGCCTGGCGGCGGTACAGCCGCTGGATGGCCGCCTCAGGCAGGGCCCGGTGGTAGAGGGTCACTTCGTCGAGCAGTCCCTTGAAGGGCAGGTCCCGGGTGCGCTGCGCTCCTCCCAGCACCAGATCCAGGGTGTTGGTGGACAGGGTGATGGGCGGGTCCTGGCGCCGGGCCGCCTCGGTCCCGTTGACATAGATCAGTCGGGTGCCGGTGGCCTGGTCGTACACCGCGGCCACGTGGTTCCAGGTGTTGAGGGTCACCAAGTTGGGCGGCGTCCGAAAGTCGTGGAACGGAGCCTCAGGCTGATGGGCCTCGTCCGTGATGCCCAAACCGAACCCCAGCCCCGGCGCGATGACCAGCCCATAGGTGCGCCGGTGGAGGGTTTCTTCCCTATCGTCGGGCCATTTGTCGATCAGGGACTGCACGCGGTTGTCCACCTCCGGGAAAACCCAGGCCACCAGGGTGAAGCTGCCCGGCAGGTCCAGCTCGGGGTCGTGCGGGATGCGGACCCAGTCATCCTTCCCGTCCAGGGCAAAGGCCTGCCCCACTAAGCCTGGAGCGAAACCCGCCCCGCCGACCAGTATCCCGTCGTGGCGCCCCACCTCGTCCCGGGTATCCCCCTCCCCGGACCACTGCGCCACCTGGCTGCCGGGCGCGTCCAGGTCCCGGTAGAGCACCGCGCCCTCCTGCAACTGCACCTGCTGGGGCGGCAGCGGCTGCCCCTCCAGCCGCGCCGGCCGGGAGGAGCCCCACTGCAGGTGCGCCTCGCCCAGTTCCGCCACCAGGGTGTAGGACCCCGAGCCCAGCCCCGCCAGCGCGTAGTGGCCGTCCCGCCTGGTCTGGCCGGTCCCCACCACCCGATCCCCCTGCCGCAGAGGCATATGCACCTCGCTCAGCGGCACCCCGGTCTCGTCCCGCACCACCCCTGCCACCACTGCCGGCTGCCGCGCTGCCGCCAGCCCCGGAAAGGGCGCCGCCACACAGCGCGCCCCACCCACCAATTGCCCGTGGTGCCTCTGCGCCGAGCCGTCCCTGGCATCCCCCCCGTCGAAATTCCACAGCCCTACCAGCCCCGCCAATCCCGCCTCGTCCCCGCGCAACCCCTGCCCCATGCCGGCCCGGATCTGCTCGCCGCTGCGCGCCACTCCCCACACCCGCACCTCGTCCAGCGCCCCGTGGAAATAGGCATTGTCCCGCCAGTTGGATCTGCCCAGGTAGTTGTGCTCTCCTGCCCCCATGGCGGCGAAACTGCCCTCGTAGCTGTTGTGATCCACCTCCACCCCGTTCAGGTAGAACCGCATGCCCCCCGGCCCCGACACCGCCGCCATGTGGCACCACTGACCCAAGGGCAGGTCCACCCCTACCGACGCCAAATGCAGTTCGTCGTGGCCGGTGTAGAGGGCAAACTGGAGGAGGGGGCTGGCTTCGCGGTGGTTGATGTACATGGAGCACCACTGGTCGTCGGCGCCAAAGCCGAACCACTGCGCGAAATAGGCCCAGTCGTCCCAGCGCACCCAAGCCTCCACCGTGCCCGCTTCCAGGCCGTCGAAGATGTGAGCCGGCAGCTGCACGTACGACCCCTTGCCGTCCAGCTCCAGCACCTGGTTCTGGGCCAGGGCCGGGCTGCACAGGAAGAGCAGCAGGGCCAACAGGTGCATCGTGCTCAGCCTATACCCGGCCGCTGCGCAGCGGATTGGCCGGCGAGTAGGGTGTGGAGGGGGCGTTGCGCACTTTCAGCCACGAGATGTAGGGCGAGCCACCCTCGCCGGCGCTGGCAAAATCGCACAGGCGCAGCTTGCGGCCATCGGCGGTGGGGTACTCGGCCAGCACCATGGTCGGCAGCTCTGGCGTGCCGGCCAGCAGCCGGCCCTTAAGGCCGCGGGCGTCCAGTTCGGGCAGGTCGTCGGGATCCATCTCGTTGAGCCGGCGGTCATAGGTGAGCAGGATCGGCCCGCGGTACACCGAGGTGTGGCCGGCGCATTCCTGCTCCCCGGCCCAGTAGTGCAGCGACATATCCAGGTCCAAGTCCACCCGATCCCCCCGCTTCCATTTGCGGTCCAGTTTCAGGTAGGCCCCCGGCTGCACTCCGCGCAGCGCCTCGCCGTTGAGGCGGATTCGCGTTTTGGCGGACCAGTAGGGGATGCGCAGGTGCAGGGCGAATTGGGCGGCTTTGGCAGGGGTGATACGCAGGGTGATCTGCCCGGTGCGCGGGTACTCGGTCTCCTGGGTGAGACTCACCTTACCCCAGGGCAATTTGGCCTCCAGGGTCGAAGGCCCGTACCAGTTGAGAAAGAGGCCCTCTTCCCCCTGCATCAGGGCCCACTCGCCGATCAGGCCCAGACCGCGCGGGCCGTTGACGCTGCAGCAGTTGAGTTCGGGGCTGCCCTCGCGGGCCTGAAAGACGATGTCGTGCGCGCTGGCTTTGCGCACCCCGTCCATGGGGGTGTTGTAGGTGACCCAGCGGCCGGTGTGGGAGTGCAGGCCGACGATGGAGTTGAGGGTGGACAACTCTAGTTCGTCGGCCACCACCGAACTGCCGGTGAGGCGCAGCATCTCGGCGCTCATCGCGGCCCAGGCGATGGTACAGCAAGTCTCGATGGCGCCGGGGTGGTAGGGATTGCCCTGGGCCTGCTCGCCCGAGGAGAAGCCGCCGTTGTTGTGCCGGTCTAGTTTGGCGATGCTCCACCAGTGATGCTCAAAGGCCTGACGGCAATCCTCCCGGCCGGTGAGCCAGTACAGCTCGGCCAGGCCCAGGATCGGATGCAGGCTCTCCCAGCGCGGTTTGGGGGTCTGATGGAATTCGCGGCCGGCCAGGGCGCTGTGCAGGTAGTCGCCGGCCAGGTAGCTGCCATCGGGCCCGAGGGCGGCAAACTCGTCGGCGATTTGCAGGGCCATGTCTAGGTGCTGCTGAGTGTGGGTCTGGCGATAGAGCAGGCAGAGGGAGTGGATAACCGCCAGGTTCATCTCGGTGCTGCCGGTATCTACCAGGCGCGGGGTCTTGGCCCCGAGGAACTTGTCGCAGATCAGGTCGCCCATGCGCCGAGCGCCGGCCAGGGCCTTGCGGTCGCCGCTCTCCTCGTGCCACAGCAACAGGCCCAGCATGGCATGGTAGTGGCCCCAGGCATCCCAGGTGAGGCCCTCCTGGCCCATGACGTTGGGTGCTGCCCCGGTGAGCCGGCTGGCCAGGGGCCAGGGTCCCAGGTACCCGTCCTCGGCCTGCAGCTGGACCAGGCGCTTCACAAAGGCGGCGGTGGCTTGCCGCAGGGCCAGATCGCCGGTGAGGCGCAGGATCTGGACGGCGCTGGTCAGGTACTTGCCGGCAAACTCGCCGGCCCAGGGCACCAGGTTGCGCTGGGGCAGGCGGTCGCGGTCGCGGAAGATTTCGAGCATGGCCGGGTTGGCGTGGGGTGCCGGCCGGAGCCACTGGTCGGTGACGCCCTGCAGATAGCCGGCCAGGTGGCCGCCAAAGGTGTACGTGGTCTGGGGGATGCGATGGCAACGGGGGGCGGGCATGGGAGTCCTCCGGGCGGAAAGGGGCGGATATCCGGGATGTGTTGGGGAATATAATTAGTGCAAGCAGCGCCTGGGGGCAAGCGCCGAGTCCAAGGCTTGTAAAAAGCAGGGCATCGCCTTATTTTTTAATATTCTAGTGTTCTACGGAACCACAGGTGGGGAGGCGTCTATTTGTCAGACAGTGTCTTAACCCTGATTGCCGAATCCGGGCCCGTTGGCAAAGGGGTGATGTTGGTGCTCTTGCTCTTTTCGGTGATCTCGTGGGCAATCATGGGACAGAAGTACTTCGACTTCAAGCGCACCCGGGAGGAATCGGCGGCCTTCATGAAGCTGTTCCACTCCGGGGCCGACGCCGCCGAACTCTACCGGCAGGCCAAGACCATGAAGGGCGCGCCGGTGTGTGGGCTGTTTTTCGCCAGTTATGATCTGGTGTACCGGGGCCGGGGCTGGAGCGGCAGTCGCGAGGATCTGTGGAAGGCGGTGGGAGGGGTGGCCGGTGATCTGCTGGGCCAGTTCGAAAAGAATCTCTCCTTCCTGGCGACCGTGGGCAATGTGAGTCCCTTTGTGGGGCTCTTCGGCACCGTGTGGGGCATCATGGATTCCTTCCGCAGCATCGGCCTGCAGCGCTCGGCCAACCTAGCGGTGGTTGCCCCCGGTATTGCCGAGGCGCTGATCGCCACCGCCGCCGGCCTGGTGGCAGCCATCCCGGCGGTGATCGCTTACAACTATTTCCTCGGTCGCGTCGAGGTCACCCGGCGCGAGTTGGAGCGTTTCGCTGGGGAGATGATGGGCATGCTCCAGAGCGGCAGCCGGGCATGAGCTTCGGCGGGGGACGCGGGGGCCGGCGGGCCATGTCGGATATCAACGTCACGCCCTTGGTAGACGTGATGCTGGTGCTGCTGATCATTTTCATGATCACCGCCCCGGCCCTGCTCCAGCAGATAGAGGTGAACCTCCCCAAATCGACTGTAGGCCAGGCCGAGGGGGCGGAAGGGGTGAGGGTGATCCTCAAGGGCGATGACATCTTCATCGACAAAGAAAAGGTGAGTCTCAAGGACTTCGACGCGCGTTTTGCCGCGGTCCGGACGCGCCTGGGTGAGCGGGCCGTATTTATCGAGTGCGATGAAATGGTACCTTGGGGTCGGACCGTAGCGGTTTTTAGCCGGATCAAGGATGCCGGCGTCGAGAAAGTGGGGCTGGTAGTGGAGGGCGTCCAGGAAAAAACCAAGGGCCGATGAAACGCGGATGAAACGGCCAGTGCTTATTTCGCTCATCGGGCACCTGCTGGCCCTGGCCAGTTTTGCCATCGGGTTCAGCCGCACCGGTCCGCCCCCGCCCCTGCCCAGCAAGATCCACACCGTGGATCTGGTGAACGCGCCGAGTGAAAAGCAGCGCCCCCACAAGACCAAGGGCCAGTCCAAACCCGCGCAGGCGGTGCCCAAGACCGAGACGGTCAAGACCAAACAGCGCACCGGGCAAAAGGTAGACACTGCCCCCTCCACCGAGGCCATGTCGCCCAAAGGCACCAAGAAACCCGCCAAAACGGCCAAGCAGCAGCCCAAGGCCGAGGTGCCCAAGGGGAACAGCGGCAAGAACCAGGTCGCCGAGGGGTTGGCCACGGATGTGGATTTTGAGTACAGCGACTACCTGAATGATATGGTCGCTCGCATCACGGAGGAGTGGCGCCAGCCGGTGGTGGGCCCCCATTCGGGGGTATTGAAAACGACCATATTCTTTACTGTCCTAAAAGACGGGACCATCGACGAGGGGGGATCGGTGTGGGGGTCCTCCGGGGACAACACCTTCGACCGCTCGGCGCTCAATGCCGTCTTCAGTGTGCAGTTACCAGCTTTGCCAGAAGGGTTCAAGGGCGATCAGCTTGGGGTGTATTTGGATTTTACGGAAAACTAGCCGGGTCGCGATTTTCTGTTTGGTGATTGCCGCTGGGGTTCATGGCCAGCTGGCCGCGCCGGCCGCCGCGCCTCCCGATACCCAGGGCATGCCCTCGGTGGTCCATCTGAGCATCAAGGGCAGTGGCCGTCTGCTCCCTCTGGCCGTGCTGGATTTCAGCCGGGAGGGCACAGAACCGGAACTCGAACAGCGGGCCAAGATGGTCTCCACCTTTCTGGGGGACGATCTGCGCAACGGGGGCCGCTTCGAGGTGCTCAGGGATTCGCTGCAGGTGGACAGCACGGGCTGGGCGCCGGTGCTGGACCGGTGGTCGGCCGCCGGGGCGCGGGCCCTGCTGCGGGGCGCGATGCGGCAGAAGGAGGGGCGCACCGAACTCTTCGCCACCCTCTACCGCCTGCCCGACCAGCGGGTGCTCATCGCCAAGGGGTACCCCGTCGACCAGGGGCAGGCACTGGAGGCGGCTCACCGGCTGAGCAACGACATTGTTTATGCCCTGACCGGTCAGGAGGGGATCGCTTTTACCCAGATCGCCTTTGTCTCCCAGCGGCGGGGCGACAAAGAGATCTACGTGATGGGCTACGACGGATACGACCCTCGGCCGGTGACCAATGACCGGAGTATCAACTACTCACCCGACTGGTCCCCCGATGGCCGGCAGGTGGTTTATTCGTCGATGCGCAACGGACGCTGGGAACTTTTTATCGCGGATCTGGTAGCCGGGGTGAAAACCCCTATCCGCACGTCCTCGACTTCGAACGCCGCGCCCACCTGGTCGCCCGACGGACGGCGGGTGCTGTTCGCGATGCATACGGAAGGTAATACAGATCTCTACACCGTCACGGTGCCGGGGTGGCAGTTGCAGCGGATCACCGACCACCCCGAGGTCGATACTGAACCGGCTTGGTCGCCCGACGGCAGGCAGATCGCCTTCACCTCGGACCGCGCCGGGTCCCCGCAGGTGTATCTGATGAACGCCGACGGCTCCGACGTGCGCCGGCTGACCTGGGAACCGGATGCGTACGAGGGCGCGCCGGCCTGGTCGCCTGATGGCAAGCGTATTGCCTTTTTGCGCCGTGGTTTCGATCTTTTCGATATCTACGTGGTCGAAGTGGAAGGCGGCACGCCGGTACGTATGACCTCCGGGGGCAGCAGCGAGAACCCCTGCTGGTCGCCCGATGGGCTGCAACTGGCCTTCAGTTCCAACCGCACCGGCAACTACGAGATCTACGCCATGGGCTGGGACGGCAGCAACCTGCGCCGCCTGACCTATGGGGGCGAGAATATCCTGCCAGATTGGTCTCCCGTGTCAATCGGCAACCGTTAGGCTCAAGCCTTTGACCAAGGAGGTAAGGTCGCATATGAGAGCGCAGCATTTTTCCACGTGTCAGTGTTTTCTCTCCCCTCAACGAAAGGATGTACTATGCGTAAATCCACCAGCTTCACCAAGCTGCTCCTGATCGGCAGCATCGCCGCCGCCAGTTTCCTGGCTTATGGTTGCGGTGGCAAGCCCATGCAGCAGGCCATGCAGAGCGAGATGGACAAGGCCAAGGCGGATGCCGAAGCCAAGGCCAAGGCCGAAGCTGAGCGCATGAAGGCCGAAGCCGAAGCCAAGGCCCGCAAGGCCAAGGATGACATGGAGGCCAAGATGAAGGGCGATACCGCCGCTGCCGATGAGGCCAGGATGCAGACCGAGGCCGCCGCCCGCGCTGCCCGCAGTTACGAGACCACGTACTTCGACTACGACAAGGCCAGCATCCGCGACGACCAGAAGGCGATGCTGACCCAGAATGCCGACAAGTTGAAGACCAATGCGGATGTCAAGGCGACCCTCGAAGGCCATTGCGACGAACGCGGCACCGCCGAGTATAACCTCGCCCTGGGCCAAAAGCGGGCCGACAGCGCCAAGGCTTTCCTGACCAAGGCCGGCGTTGCCGCCGACCGCATCAAAACCGTCAGTTACGGCAAGGAACATCCCGCCGATGCCGGCCATACCGAAGCGGCCTGGGCCAAGAACCGGCGGGTCGAGATCGTCCCGGCTCCTTAGGTCTAGAACGTGCGCCTGAGCCCTTTGTTGTTGGGGTTGGCCTGCCTGAGTGCAGCTGGCTGCGCCCAGCAGGTGTCCCTCAAGAGAATGCACCTGGATAACCAGGGGCTGGCCAGGCAGGTGACTGCCCTGGACAGTCTCCTGCGCGCCCGCGAGGTCGAGAGTGAAAGACGATGGATTGAATCATCCACCGACGCCGACGACCTCAAGAAGCAAGTACAACAGGTGCAGGACCGACTCGACAATGTGGCCAGGCGTTTGGCCGACCTGGCCAAGGATTTGGAGGCCGTGCGGCTTTCCAGCGGCAGCAAGGGGCGCCCCTCCGCGGGGCGCCCCTCCGCTGCCGCGCCGGCCGATACTGACAAATCCCCACCGCCGCTGCTGGCCGATCCACAGGAATTGTACAATCTGGCCCGCAAGGATATGGAAGCCGGCAATTTCGCCCTGGCCCTCGGCGAGTTCTCCCAAGTTCTGGACAATTTCCCCCAGAGCGAATTTGCCGACAATGCCTGTTACTGGCTGGGCGAGTGTTATTATGCGCAGAAGGATTTCCCCAAGGCTGCCGAGGCGTTCCAGCGCCTGTTGAAAGACTACCCCGAGGGAGAGAAGGTGCGTGCCGCCCTGCTCAAACTGGGTTATGCCCTGGCCGAACAGAAGGACCAGGTCAAAGCCACCCAAGCGCTGCGCGAAGTGATCGAGAAGTACCCGGATTCAACCGAGGCCAAGCTGGCCAAGGAAAAACTCAAGGCCCTAGGGCCCCCCGCCAAGCCGGCGGGCAAGCGGCGGTGAGTGATGCCGGCGGGAGGGAGTTCATCCTGCGGGCGCGCAAAGCCCCCACCTCTCCTGCCTTCTCCCTGGACGATCTGGCCCGGGCCGGCCATCTGGAAATTGTCGCCCATTGTGTGGCTAACGCCCTGTTTATCTCCGGGCAGATCCGGCCTGCCATTGTGGTCCACCTCGTCTTAGAAGGTGCTCCCGCCCCGCCCCGGACCATCCGCCTGGAGAGCGACACCCTCTGCTCGCTGGGCGGCTTTGACGAGCGCTCCATCTGCCAGTTGGTGCAGCGGGCCCTGCAGGTAGGCCGCGCCTTGCAACTGGGCGAGGAACTGCAGGTGGACAGCGGGGTCTACATCGCCAAACGGAGTTTTGAACAGCTGGTCAGAGAGAAAAGCGCCGCTGGGCCGCTGTACTATCTGCAACCCCGGGGCGAGGATATCCGCTCCCGGGAGTTCTCCCTGCCGGCGGCATTTGTCTTTTCCGACCATCTGTCCATGCCCAAAAAAACCGACAAGTACCTGGCCCGCCTGGGTGCCTGTCCCGTGTCGGTGGGGCCAAGGCGGCTCTTTGCTTCGCAGTGCATTGTCCTGGTCCACAACGAACTGGACCGGCAGCGGCTGTGAAGCCCTATCCGGAGGTGTCTCATGCTGGGCAATATCTCCATTATCAGTTCGGGGTTGGCCCTGGACCAGCAGCGCCTGGAGGCCTCGGCGCACAACACCGCTAACCTCAACACCCAGGCTTCGGCCGTGTTGCGCATCGAAGCGCGCGAGGGGGCCCAGGGTGGGGTCGAGGGGGTAGTAGTCACCGGCGAAGGGCCGTCCAACCCAGTGGTCGAGAGTGTGGAACAGATCACGCTCAGCCATCAGGCTACCGCCCTCAAAAAGGCGCTCCAGACCCAGTCGGACATGGTGGGCCAGCTCTTGGATCTGGAGGCCTGAAGCGGCGTTTTTCGCCCGCGATTCCCTATGTTCAAAGGTCGGCGCTTCACCCTGCTTTTTATCCCCGAAGACGGGGACCGGACTTTCGAATACAAGCTGTCCCGGGCCGCCCTGTGGTTTTGGTTCTCGCTGGCAGGGGGGGCGGTGTTGCTGCTGTTGGTGGGCTTGAGGGCCACTTCGGAGGTGTACCGCCTCGAGAAGAAGGTGGCGCGCCTAGAAAAAGAGAAGGAGTCCCTGGGCGAGCAGATGGACCAGATCGAGGAACTCGAGCAGGTGCTGTTGCGGCTGCAGCGCAGCAGCCAGCAGTTACACGCCATCCTGGGTGAAAGCGACGCCCTGGAGGCCGCGTCCCTGCCTCTAGCGGAGCACACCGGGGTCGACCAGTACGTCTCTTCGCTGGACCGGCTGCGCTGGGGTCGCCTGCGTGCCATGCCCAGCCTGTGGCCGGTGGACGGCCTGGTAAAACGCACCTTCGGCCCGGACTTTCAGGCAGTGCTCATCGCCGCTCCGCTCCAGAGCCTGGTGCGGGCCAGCGCTGCCGGCCAGGTGGTGAAGGCCGGTTTTGACGAGCGCCTGGGTCACCTGGTGGTGCTCGATCACGGCAATGGGTTGGTCAGCCAGTACGGGTACAATCAGATGTTGCTGGTTCAGCCCGGACAGCAGATCCAGAAAGGGCAGCCCCTGGCCCTGTCGGGCCGCTCCGGCAGCGCCGAGAGTCCGGGTTTGTACTATGCCGTGATCGAGAACGGCAGGTACCGGGACCCGCAGCTCTATAGGCTGTGGCTGTGAGTGCGGGCCGCGAGTCCCGGGAGGTGGTTGCCGCCGGCCACACGGTGATCGGCCGGGGCACGGTGGTAGAGGGAGTGCTCAAGATGGAGCACTCCCTGCGCATCGAGGGCATCGTCAGGGGAGAGTCGGTCGCTGCCAGTTCCCTAGTGGTCAGCCCCCAGGGAGAACTCGAAGCCGGGCTCATCGAGGTGGACGAGGCGGTGATCAGCGGCAGGGTCACGGGCAAGTTGCGGGCCCGGGTGCGGGTCTATGTCTCCGCCGGAGCGGTGTTTCACGGCAGCGTGGAGACCCCCCAGTTGGTGATCGAGGAAGGGGCAGTTTTTGTGCAGGCCCCCCTGGCAGCCAAGAGCAGCTGAAGCCCCAGGTCGGGGTGGCGAACAACAAAAAAGGCGCGTGGTCTGCTATAGACCACGCGCCTTCTGTTTGTTCAGTGCATCAATACATGTCGCCGCCGGGAGGGCCACCGGCAGGCGGCGCCGGTTTGTCCTCGGGGATTTCGGCGATCAGGGCCTCGGTGGTCAGCAGCAGGCCGGCGATACTGGAGCCGTTTTCCAGGGCGATGCGCGAGACCTTGGCTGGGTCGGTGATGCCGGCCTTGACCAGGTCTTCGTACTGCTCGGTGCGGGCGTTGAAACCAAAAGCGCCCTTGCCTTCGCTCACCTTGTTGACAACAATGGCGCCTTCGAAGCCGGCATTGGCCGAGATCTGGCGCAGGGGCTCTTCGAGGGAGCGGCGGATGATGTTGACCCCGGTGGCCTGATCACCTTCCAGCTTCAGGTTGTCCAGGGCCTTGCGGGCGCGGATGAAGACCACGCCACCGCCGGGAACCACGCCCTCTTCCACTGCGGCGCGTGCCGCGTGCAGGGCATCCTCGACGCGGGCCTTCTTCTCCTTCATCTCGGTTTCGGTGGCGGCACCCACATTGATCACCGCCACACCCCCGGCCAGCTTGGCCAGGCGCTCCTGCAGCTTCTCGCGGTCGTAGTCGGAGGTGGTCTCGTCGACCTGGCGGCGGATCTGGGCGATCCGGCCTTTGATGTCAGCCCCCTTGCCCGAGCCTTCGATGATGGTGGAGTTGTCCTTGTCGAGGACCACGCGCTTGGCCTGGCCCAGATCCTTGAGGGTGACGTTCTCCAGCTTGAGCCCGGTCTCTTCGGAGATGACCTGGCCGCCGGTGAGCACGGCAATATCCTCGAGCATGGACTTGCGGCGGTCGCCAAAGCCGGGGGCCTTGGCCGCGGCCACCTTCAGGGTGCCGCGCAGCTTGTTGACGACCAGGACGGCCAGAGCTTCGCCCTCGATATCCTCGGCGAGGATCAGCAGCGGCTTGTTGAGCTGGGCCACTTTGTCGAGAATGGGCACCAGGTCCCGCACGGCGGTTATTTTCTTGTCATAGATCAGGATGTAGGCGTCTTCGAGGACCGCTTCCATGGTGCCCTGGTCGGTGATGAAATAGGGGGAAAGATAGCCGCGGTCGAACTGCATGCCCTCGACCACTTCTAGCGTGGTATCGGTGCTCTTGGCTTCCTCAACGGTGATGACCCCGTCCTTGCCGACCTTGTCCATGGCGTCGGCGATCAGTTCGCCGATGGCTGCATCGTTGTTGGCCGAGGTGGTGGCGACCTGGGCGATCTCCTCGTGGGTCTTGACTTCCTTGCTCATCTTCTTGACTTCGCCGATCACAACTTCGACGGCCTTGTCGATGCCCCGCTTTAGATCCATGGGGTTGGCGCCGGCGGTGACGTTCTTGAGGCCCTGGCGGAAGATGACCTGGGCGAAAACCGTGGCGGTGGTGGTGCCGTCGCCGGCCACATCGCTGGTCTTGGAAGCCACTTCCCGGACCATCTGCGCCCCCATATTTTCATAGGGGTCCTTCAATTCGATTTCCTTGGCGACGGTGACGCCGTCCTTGGTGATGGTGGGGGAGCCGAACTTCTTGTCGAGGATCACATTGCGGCCCTGAGGGCCAAGGGTGACCTTGACCGTATCGGCCAGCTTGTCCACCCCACGCAGAAGCGCATCGCGGGCTGAAACATCGAACTGAAGCTGTTTTGCTGCCATAAGATAATCTCCCAAGATGTTGTTATAGTGGTACTTTAAAGTAATTAGCACTCAAAGCAATAGAGTGCTAAAAATTTCTGATCTAATTGATAAATATAGCGCGGCACCCATAATCGCACAAGAGGGAAGATGGATAAAGGACTGGTTTGCTGGGCCGGTCGGCTCGAGTACCGGCAGGCCTGGGCCTGGCAGCAGGCGCTCAGGGAAAGTCGCCGGCTGGAGGCCCTGCCCGACCTCTTGCTGCTGGCCGAGCACCCCCCCACTTATACCTGTGGTCGGTCCACCCTGCCCGAGCACCTGCCGGCCGGCGTTGGGCCGGAGATCGAAATGATTTCCATAGAGAGAGGAGGCAGTATCACCTACCACGGCCCGGGGCAGCTGGTGGGTTACCCCATTCTCGCCCTGCGCCCCCCCGAACAGGACCTGCACCGCTACCTGCGCCGGCTCGAGGAGGCGCTGATTCACCTGCTGGCCGTCTATGGCCTGAGGGGCCGGGTGCGCTCGGGATTGACCGGGGTGTGGGTGGGGGAACAGAAAGTCGCCGCCATCGGCATCCATGTGCGCCACTGGATCACCATGCACGGCTTTGCCCTGAACGTGTGCCCTGATCTGGGATATTTCAGGGCCATTCAGCCCTGCGGTCTGGACAGCCGGGTGGTCACCTCGCTGGCGGCCTTTTTGCCAGTACCCCCGTCCCTGGAGCAGGTGGCCGCCCAAGTCGGAAAGAGTTTTGCCGAGGTGTTCGGGGGATCGTGGGAGGAGGTGTCGCTGGCAGGACTCAGCGCATTGGTTCCGCTGCCGGGTGCGTTTGCCAGCGGGGGGCAAAGTTTCTAAGTTTTACCACCTCGCATAGCTAAATGACCGAGGAGGATCAAAATGGCTGAATGGAAACCTGCGTTGCCCGCTGGGGGTGAGCGCATTTCATTACATGAGGGCCGGCTCACCGTGTCCGACCATCCTATCATCCCCTTCATCGAGGGCGACGGCACGGGCCCCGATATCTGGGCCGCCTCGGTCCGGGTGCTGGATGCGGCTGTGGCGAAGGCGTACGGCGGTAAGCGCCAGATCGCCTGGATGGAAGTGTTGGCCGGCGAAAAGGCCTTCAATGCCACTGGTAACTGGCTGCCTGACGCCACCGTCGACGCCTTTCGCGAGTACCTGGTGGGCATCAAGGGACCCCTGACCACCCCGGTGGGCGGCGGCATCCGCAGTCTCAACGTGGCGCTGCGCCAGATTCTCGACCTGTACGTGTGCCTGAGACCGGTGCGTTATTTTCAGGGCGTGCCTTCGCCGGTAAAACACCCCGAACTGGTCGACATGGTCATTTTCCGCGAGAACACCGAGGACATCTACGCCGGCATCGAGTTTCAGCACGGCGCTGCAGATACCGACAAGCTGAAGGCCCTGCTCAAGGAGCATTTCCCCAAGCTCTTCCAGAAGATCCGCTTCCCGGACACCGTGGGCCTGGGCATCAAGCCAGTTTCGCAGGAAGGCACCGCCCGACTGGTCAAGGCGGCCATCGACTATGCCATCGCTCAGGGCCGGCCCAGCGTCACGTTGGTCCACAAGGGCAACATCATGAAATTCACCGAGGGGGGCTTCCGCGACTGGGGTTACGAGGTAGCCCACACCCAGTACGGCGGCGAACTCATCGACGGTGGGCCCTGGATGCGGCTCAAGGCCGGCGGCCGCGAGATCATCGTCAAAGACGTGATCGCCGACGCCTTTTTGCAGCAGATCCTCACCCGTCCCGCCGAGTACTCGGTGATCGCCACTCTCAATCTCAACGGCGACTATATCAGCGACGCTCTGGCCGCCTGCGTGGGCGGGATCGGCATCGCCCCGGGGGGCAACATCAATTATATCAGCGGCCACGCTATCTTTGAGGCTACCCACGGCACTGCGCCCAAGTACGCCGGCCAGGACAAGGTGAACCCCGGTTCGGTGATCCTCTCGGGCGAAATGATGCTGCGGCATCTGGGCTGGGACGAGGCAGCCGAACTGATCATCAAGGGTTTGGATAAGGCCATTGCCAACAAGGTGGTCACCTATGACTTTGCCCGATTGATGGAGGGTGCCAAAGAGGTCAAGTGTTCGGAGTTCGGCACCGCCATCATCCAGAACATGTAAGGTTGAACCGCCAGAGCTTACCACTAGGTTCCAGAGCGCCCGCTGGCCGGGATCTCTGGAACCTTTTTTTGGAGGGAGGTACTGATGGCAAAGAAACTCACCCACCTGGATTCCCAGGGCCGGTTGCGCATGGTGGACGTGGGTGCCAAGAAGCAGACCCAACGTCTGGCTCGGGTGCGCGGCGAGATCACCATGAAGCCGGAGACCGTGCGGCTGATCGCGGCCAACAAGGTGGCCAAGGGCAATGTGCTGGAGGCGGCCCGGCTGGCCGGGATTATGGCGGCCAAACGCACGGGGGAATTGATCCCGCTGTGCCACTGCCTGAATCTGACCGCTGTCGACATCGATTTTTCGGTGGGAGAGGACCGTGTTGAGGTCGAGGTCCAGGCCTGCATTGCCGACCGCACCGGGGTGGAGATGGAAGCGTTGGTGGGGGCCAGTGTGGCCCTGCTGACCATCTACGATATGTGCAAGGCGGTGGACCGGGGGATGGTGATCTCGCAGGTGCGGCTGGTGGAGAAGCGGGGCGGGCGGAGTGGGACCTATCTGCGGGGCGAGGGCAGCTAAGGCTTGCGCTTCTTGCCCGCTGCTTTGGCGGTGGTGTCGGATAGGGCGGGGACCTTGTCCACCATCAGGATCTCGACCCGGCGGTTCTGGCGCCGGCCCGCCTCGTCGGTGTTGGCGGCCAGGGGGCGGGTGTCGCCAAAACCTCTGGTGTACATGCGCCCTTTGGGGATGCGGCAGTACTCGTTCAGGTAGGTCTTGATCTGCTCGGCCCGCTGCAGGGAGAGAGCCAGGGGCTGTCCCTTCTTGCCGCTGTTGTCGCTGTGGCCTTCGATGAGCACCGGCGCCTCGGGAAAGGCGCGGATAAAGCCGGCCATGTGGGCCAGCCGGTCCTCCATGGCCGGGGAGATCTGCGGGGTGTCACCTGCGAAGGGGATGGTCTCCAGGGTCACCAGTTTGGGTTGCAGTTCGCAGCTGCGGTCCAGCGGGTAGGGCTGGCGGGGATCGAGGACATTTTCCAGCTTGATCAGGCGCACCCAAGAAGTGTCCTGGGCCATACTGTCCACCTGGACCAGGCCGATCACCAACCCCCCATTGATTGCCGAGAAGATACTGCCCGGCTGCACGCCATCCCGGCTGCCCAGGTTCACCTTGGAGCGGCCGCGGCTGATGGCCACTTGGCGCTCGGCGGCCGAGCCGGGCAGGTACGGCTCGACGATGCGGTAGCGGTTGATGGGGCGCTTGGTGGGAATTGTATCGGGTTGGGCTGGGGCTTTGGGCCTGGTCTTGGGCAGGGGGACGAGGGTGGAGTCGGCCGGCACTTTGGTGGAGTCGGCCGCCGCCTGGGTGCTGTCACCGGCGACCTTGGCCGCATGTTGGTGGGGAGCTGCCGCCGCCAGGGCCACCCACAGCAGCGCCGCCCAGCCCTGGGAGACACCGAAGCGCGGCGGGCGCCGGCGGGCGGCAGGCTGGGCCATGGTGTTTTTCAGGAGAGGATGCCGGCCAGTTTGAGCAGTACCGCCTTCTGGCTGTGGAGGCGGTTCTGGGCCTGGGCCATGATAATGGAACGGGGATCGTCGAGTAATTCGCCCTCGATCTCGTAGCCCCGGTGGGCAGGCAGGCAGTGCATGATGCGCAGGTCTAGCCCGGCGAGCAGTTGGCGGTTGAGCTGGTAGGGCATGTAGAGCTGGAGCCGGCGGTCCTTTTCGGCGGCAAAGGCCGGGTCCAGAAAGTATTCCATGTCGATCCAGGTGTCGGTGTAGACCACATTGCTTTGGGCCAGGGCGGCCCGCAGGTCGGTGGTGGTCGAGTACAGGCCAGCGCGCCGGCCGGCCGCGCACAACTCGGCGTCGGCAGCTGCCGGTTCGGGCTCGGGCGTGGTCACGGTGACCTTCATGCCCACCTTGAGGCCGGCGGCGATCAGGGAGTTGCAGACATTGTTGTGCGCCCCCACATAGGTCAGATGTACGCCTTCGAGCCGGCCGAGGGCTTCCTGGATGGTCTGCAGGTCGCCGAGGATCTGCAGGGGGTGGTAGCGGTCGCAGCAGCCGTTCATCACCGGCACCCGCGAAACTGCGGCGGCGCGGCGCACGTCGGCGTGCCTGAGGAAGCGGGCGACGATGAAGTCCACGTACTCGGCGAGCACCCGGATCTCGTCGCCCAGGTCGGCCAAGCCGAAATTGGTGCTCCGCCAGTCGAGGTAGAGGGCGTGGCCTCCTAACTGGGTGATGCCGATTTCGCCGGAGCAGCGGGTGCGGGTGGAAGTCTTCTGGAAGAGCAGGGCCAGGGTCCGGCCGGCCAGGGCCTGGGCGTAATTGCCGGGGTTCTGCCTGAGGGCGCTGCTGGTGTTCACCACCTCGAGAATCTGGGCGGTGGTCCAATCTTTGAGTGTGACCAGATGCACCTGGGCAAATCTCCTCAGAGGTGTTTTTCGATTTCGGCCAGCAACTGACTGCGCACCTGATTGACGTCGCCTTCGAGGCGGCAGCCCGAGGCCCGGGTGTGACCGCCGCCCCCAAAGGCGGCGGCGATCTGGCGCACGTCCACGCGCTGGCGGGAGCGCAGGCTGATGCGATACTTGCGGGGGGTGTCCTCCTTGATGGCCACCGAGACCTCCACGCTCTGCACCATGAGTCCGTAGTTTACCACGTCGATATGATCCATGCCGCCGTCGAGGTTGGCATGACTGAGGTGAACGATGGCGACCTGGTCCTCGCAGTATAGTTGGAGGGACTCGAGGGCCCGACCCAGCAGCTTGAGCACCGGCAGGCTCTGATTGTTGAAGAGTCGGTCGGCGACCAGATCGAGCCGGGCGCCGGCGCGCACCAGTTGGGCGCCCACCTCCAGGGTGGTCGGGGTAGTCAGGGCGTAGCGAAAGCCGCCGGTGTCGAAGAGGATGCCCATGTAGATCTGCTCGGCCACTGCCGGAGTGAACTGAAAGCCGAGCGCCATGCCCAGGTGGTAGATCAACTCACTGGTGGAGCTGGACTTGGTGGTGATTAGATTGACATGGCCAAAGGGCAGGCTGTCCTGGTGGTGGTCGATGACCAGGACCTGTGTGCCTTCGGTGATATACTCCTCGATTTTGCCGATGCGGGTCAGGGCCGGGCAATCCAGCACGATGAGGCGTTCGGTTTTGGCAGCGGGCAGAGAAGATGCCGTTTCAATACCCTCCCAGCCCTCCAGAAAATTGTATTGCGAGTTGGGCGGGTCGGGTAGGACCACGCTAGCACTCTTGCCCCGGCTGCGGAGAATGGCCTGCAGGGCCAGACAGGCAGCCACACCATCACCATCGCAATTGACATGCGAGGTGAGGACGAAGTGCTTTCCAGAACGCACAAAGGCGAGGGCTGCCGGCAGCTCAGGTAGATCGATGAGGGGTTTCTTCCGGGGCATGGGGTCCTGCTCGCAGAGCGGCGCCAGCGTCAGCTGGGTCGCTGGAGAACAAAGTGAATGCGCTCCGATGCCTCGGAGCCGCGCGCAAAAGTAAAACCATCGAAACTCCCCCGCAGTTCAAAGGGGCTGGTCTCGATCCGGGCGATGACTTCATCGACAGGATAGATGCGCTGCATGTGGCATTCTTCCAGCTCCGTCTCCTGGTTGTCGAAACGGAGGTGGAAGCGGTTGAATTGCAGCCGCTCTTCGCGGTCGTAAAAACTGTGGCGCCTATAGATGAAGCCCGGCCCCCGCTCCTCGTCGCGCACGTCGCGGAAGTGGCGGAGCGAGTTTTTCTCGGTGCATATGTCAAAAATAAAGAAATTCCCCGCCAATAGTATACTGCTTATTTCAGCCAGAGCGAGGTCCAGATCCTCGGGGGTGAGCAGGTAGTTGAAGCTGTCGTAGAGGCAAAGGGCGGTGTCGAAAGGCCCCAAACCGGCCAGTTGGCGCAGGTCGCGATGAAAAAGAGGAATCTCCACCCCGGCCTCGACCAGGCGCTGGCGGGCCACGTCGAGCATGGCCGCCGAAGCATCCGCCCCGCATATCTGTTGTCCCAGCCGGTGGAGTTCGAAAAGGGTGCTGCCGGTACCGCAGGCCAGGTCAATCGTCTGCCGGGGCTGATGGCCGAAGCGGGCGAAAAGAGCGCAGACATGGGCGGCCCATTCGGCGTAGTCCACATGGCGCATGACGTGGTCGTAGATGGTCGCCAGGCCTTCGTAGGGTTGGCGCTGGGCGGTATTCAAAAGCGGGGGTCCTCGTCGAAGCCAAAAGCCTGCATAGCGGGCGCGCGGTCCTCGACGCGGATGATCCGACAATAGTGCTGGCGTTCTTTTTTGGCCACCGGATGTTCGGGGATCGCCACGATTTCGGCCTCCAACTCGCTGTCCGAAGTACATAGGCGCAGCACTTCCCCCACCCGGACCTCCCGGCTGGCCTTGGCCGGCTGGCCATCCACCCACACTTGCCCGGCATCGCAGGCGCGTCGGGCGGCGCTGCGCTGGTGGATGAGACCGCTGTTTTTCAGGTACAGATCGAGGCGGGCCATGGCCAGCGGCAGCAGCGTTTCACTTGACGGCGGGTTGTTGGGGCAGTGCCGGTTGGTGGAGAAAGTCCTCGGAGAGCCGTTCTTCGATGTGGATCTGCTGCTGGTAGTCCCCGACTAGGCGGCGCATGGCTGTTTCCAGCCGCTCCTCGCGCACCAGGTTTTCGATGGTGGGCTGGTCGTCGTTGATCTTGAGCAGGTGGCCGCTGTCTTCGAGGAAAAAGGGGGCGGAGATTTCGCCCAATTTCATCGGTCCCACATAAGGCTGGATGAAGCCGGGCAACTGGTTGGTGGACAGGATCTGCCACAATCCGCCCCGCTGGGCTGAGGCGGGGTCTTCGGAGTATTCCTTGGCTAGCTGGGCAAAGTCCTCACCGGCTCCGGCACGGCGGCGCAGCTCTTCTAGCTGGATGGCGGTGCGCTCGCGGTCCTGCTGGTTCATGGGCGCCCGGGCCAGGATGTGACTGGCACAGACCTCGTCCTCGCGTTTTTCGCGCAGTTGGATGAGGTGGTATCCGTAGGGGGTGAGCACTGGATCGCTGATCTGGCCGGGCTTGAGTTGGCGGGCGGCGTCCTCGAATTCGGGAACCAATTGGCCGCTCTTGAAGCAGCCCAGGTCGCCCCCGTTGGCGGCGGTGCCGGGGTCCTCGGAGTAGGCCTTGGCCAGCTGGGCAAAATCCTCACCCGCTGCCAGCTGCTGTTGGGCCTCCTCGATTTTGGCGCGGGCCTTGGCCAGCACCTGGGGGTCGGGTTTCACTTTGATGCTGATCTTGCTGAGCGACAGACGGGGCGGCAGGGAATCGCGGTAAGCCTGGCGGTAGGTTTCCACATCCTTGCGGCCCACGTACAGACGCATGGCCAGTTGGCTGCGCAGCTGGTCAGCTAGCAGGTTTTGGCGGATATCCTTGCGGTAGCGGCTCTTGAGTTGGCGTTCGCTGAGGCCGGCGCGTTCGAGCATGGAGTTGAATTCGGCGGCCGGCATACCGGACTTGATCTCCTCAAGCCGTTGGCTGAGGATGGCCTCTACTTGGGTTTCGTCGACCTGGACGCTGTCCTTTTGGGCCTTGAGCATCAGCACGTCGTCGTCGATCATCTGCTTCAGGGCCTGCTGGCGCAGGCGGGTCAGTTCCTCGGGGCCGGGCTGCTGGCGATAGCCGCGCTCCTGTAGTTCGAGCAATACGCGGAAATTGACCTCGGACCAGAGGACGACCTGGTTGTCGACCACGGCGACGATGCGGTCGAGTAGTTCGGGGGTGGCGCCAACAGGCCGCACCGCACCGAGTCCCAGGATCAGGGCAAAACAACAAAGGGAGTAGCGCATGTGTTTTGGGTTTAACGAGATTGTGAGGGGCCTAGCTTCCGGTCGTCAATGGTCCATTTCCTGGAACTCTTAAGCCGGCTGATCAGTTCCGCAAGGCGCTGTTTGTAGTCCTGCCGGACCAGGGTGTCGACGATCTGGGGGCGGACCTGGTCCAGTTCCTTGATGGTGCCGGCTTCCTGGAGGTCGAGCACCTGGATGAGATGGTAGCCGTACTGGGTCTGGATCGGCCCCGAGAGCGTCTTGAAGGGCAGGCCACGGCAGGCCTCCCACAGGGCCGGGTTGTCGTCGGCGGAGAAGTAGCCCAGGTCCCCACCCCGCACCTTGGTCTCCTGATCCAGCGAGTGTAGCCGGGCCAGTTCCTCAAAGGAAGTCCCGTTGCGCAGGGCCTGGCGCTTGGCGGTGGCGTCCGCCTCGGTGGCCAGCAGGATGTGGATGGCGCGAATTTCGGGCCTGGTGCGGCGGAACTGCTCCCGGTTCTCTGCGTAGTACTGCTGGATGGACGCCTCGCTGACCTGGGTGTCCTGGCCCTCGAATTCGGCGTTGAGCAGGGCAGCCACCAGCAGATCCCGGCGCGCCTGCTCCAGCAGCTGTTGGGTGCGGGGGCTCTGGTCCAGTTTGCGGTCCAGGGCTTCCTGGTAAAGCAGTTGCTGCTCCACCCACTGCTCGACGAACTGCGCCTTCTCGGCCGGCCCCTGGCCCACGCCCAGTTCGGCCGGCAGGAGGTTTTCCAGGTCGGAGGTAGTCAGCGCTGCCTCTTCGACGCGGGCCACCACCCCCTCCTGTTCCTGATCAGCGGAGCAGGAAGTCAGGAGCCAGGCGCAGCACCAGAGGAAGAGTCTCGGCATCGCTTTGATCCAATAAAAAACCCTTCTGGCATCGCGCGGCCGCGCTGACCAGAGGGGCCCTCGTGCGAACTATTAAAGATAGACTCCTTAGAGGATCTCCTGCAAGATATTTTTGGCCCGCTCCAGCCTTTCCTGCTCGTCGCTGCCACCTACCTGGGCCTCGATGGTGAACTGCTCGCCGAGGTTGAATTCCAGCTGGGCCGGGCTTTTCTCGACCAGGCGCTGGATGTCGGTGCGGGCGGGCTGGAATTCGGGGGGCCATACCAGGCGCAGACGCGCCCGTTCCAGTTGGACCAGGACCACGCCCAGCTGGCGGGCCATCACCTTGATCTCCATCAGGTGCAAGAGCGAGCGGGTGGGGAAGGGCAGGCGCCCGAAGCGGTCTTCCATCTCTTCCTGGATGGCCAGCAGGTCTACCAACCGGCGGGCGCCGGCCAGGCGCTGATAAAAAGACATCTTCTGGTCGGCGTCTGGCACGTACTCCTCGGGGATGTAGGCGGTGGCGGCGATCACGATCTCCGGTTCCACCGTCGACTCCACCGCCTCGCCTTTCAGTTCGTGCATGGCTTCTTCGAGCAGGCGGCAGTATAGGTCGAAGCCCACGGCGGTGATGAAGCCGTGCTGCTGGGCCCCTACCAGATTGCCGGCCCCGCGGATTTCCATGTCGCGCATGGCGATGTTGAAGCCGGAGCCCAGGTCGGCGAACTCCTCGATGGCCCGCAGGCGCAGGAGACTCTTGCGGTTGAACTTCTTGCCCTTGGGCACCAGCAGGTAGGCAAAGGCGCGGTCCTTGGCGCGGCCCACCCGGCCGCGGATCTGGTAGAGCTGGCTCAGCCCCAGGGTGTCGGCCCGGTTGACCAGAATGGTGTTCACCGAGGGGATGTCGATGCCAGACTCGATGATCATGGTGCAGACCAGGCAGTCGTATTTCTTTTCGAGAAAATCGTGCATAATCTGTTCCAACTGCCGGGCCGGCATCTGGCCGTGGGCCACGCCAAAGCGCACCTGGGGCAGCAACTCCTGCAGGTAGTCGACCAGGCTGTGGATAGATTTTACCCGGTTGTGGACAAAGTAGACCTGGCCGTGGCGTTCCACCTCGCGCAGGATGGCGGCGGCGATGCGCTGCTCGTCGAAGGGGAGAATCTCAGTGTGGATGGGCAGTCGGTCCTGGGGCGGAGTGTTGATCACCGACATGTCGCGCGAGCCCATCAGCGCCATGTGCAGGGTGCGGGGGATGGGGGTGGCGGTGAGGGTGAGCACGTCCACCTGGCGTTTGAGTTGTTTGAGCTTCTCCTTGTGTTTGACGCCAAAGCGCTGCTCCTCGTCGACCACCAGCAGGCCTAAGTCGCGGAACTTGACGTCCTGGGAGAGCAGGCGGTGGGTGCCGATGAGGATGTCGACCCGGCCCTGGCGCAACTGGTCCAGCACCTCTTTCTGCTGCTGGGCGGTGCGGAAGCGGCTGAGTACCGCCACGTTTACCGAGGAGTGGGCCATGCGTTCGCTGAAGGTCTGGTAGTGCTGCTGGGCCAGGATGGTGGTGGGCACCAGCACTGCCACCTGTTTGTGATCGGCCACCGCTTTGAAGGCGGCGCGCACCGCCACCTCGGTCTTGCCGTAGCCCACGTCGCCGCAGACCAGCCGGTCCATGGGGTGGGGGGCCTCCATATCCTGGCACACCTCCTCCATGGTGCGCAGCTGGTCTGGGGTCTCCTGGAAGGGGAAGGAGGCTTCCAGCTCGCGGTGCAGACTGGTGTCGGCGGAAAAGGCGAAGCCGGGCAGGGCCTTGCGCTCGGCGTAGAGTTGGATCAACTCGCCGGCCATCTTGAAGATTTCTTCCCGGGTCCGCTCCTTGAGCTTTTCCCAGGCGTTGCTGCCCAGCTTGTTGAGGTAGGGGGTCTGGCCCTCGTCGCTGGAGTACTTGCGCAGGCGGTCGAGTTGCTCCACCGGGACAAAGAGCTTGTCGGCCCCTTGGTAGGCGACACTCAGGCAGTCGTGGGATCGGCCGCCGATATCGAGGCGCTGAATGCCCAGATAGCGGCCGATGCCGTGGTCGACGTGCACCACAAAGTCACCCCGCTGCAGGGTGCTAGAGCTGGCGATGGGGGTGGCGGCCTTGAAGCGGCGGTAGCGGTAGCGGCGTTTCTGGCGGCTGAAGATCTCGTGGTCGTTGAAGAGGGCCAGCTGGGCCGCCGGGTAGACAAAACCCTGGCGCAGGGTGCCCAGCTCGAAAGCGATCCAGTCGGCCCAGTCGGCGAGGATTTCCTCCAGTCGGCCGCGCTGGCCCTGGGTCTCGCACATCAGGTGGAGGGCATAGCCGTCCTGGTTGAGGCGGGTGATCTCGGGGCGCAGCAGGCCCAACTCCCCCTGGAAATTGCGGCAGGGCTGGGCGCCGAAGCGCAGGCCTTCGCTGCCCCGGCCCAGGGGGGCGGGCAGCAGCCGGGCGCAACGCCCTATTTGTCCCTCCAGCCAGGCGGCTTGGTGGACCAGCAGGGCGGGGGGCATCAGTTGGTCGCGTTCGGCGTGGCGCTCGTATTCCTTGAGGGAAGGGTCCAGGGCCTTGATGACCGCCTCCTCCAGGTCCTCGGGGGCCGGGCAGAAGACCAGGGGGTCCTTCAGGTAGGCGAAGAGGCCTTCGCCCGGGCCGTAGAGCACCCCCATCCAGGTCTCGATGCCCTCGAGGGAGGAACCCAGTTCCAGCCGGTCACGCAGTTGGCTCAGCTCGATCTGGGCCTGGGACTCGGCCTCGCGCAGGCGCTGGAGGTACTCGCCGAAGAAGAGACTGCCCAGCATAACCTCGCGGGCCGGCAGCAGCAGGGCCTCCTGGCAGGTGCGCAGGGAGCGCTGAGTGCTCAGGTCGAATTGGCGGATGGATTCGAGTCGGTCGCCAAAAAAGTCTAGCCGGAAGGGGTGTTCGGCGCCCACGGGGTACACGTCGAGGATGCCGCCGCGCACGCTGAACTGGCCCATCCCGTCGACGGTGGGCACCCGCTCGAAGCCGGCGTCGACCAAGTGCGTGACGACCGGGTCCAGGTCCTGGGCCTGGCCACTGTGCAGGTGCAAGGTGCCCAATTCGAGGGCGTGGGGGGGGATGAGGGGGGCCACCAGCGCCGAGGCCAGGGCCACGACGATGGTCGGCTCCCCGCTCAGCAGGCGGGCTGCGGTCTCGATGCGCAGGCCGGTGATCTCTGGGGAGGGCGAGCGGTGGTCATAGAGGCCCACGTCCCAGGCGGGGAAGTAGCGCACCATCTCCTCGCCGGCGATGGTCTGTAGATCATCGCGCCACTGCTCGGCCTGGTCCTCGTCGGGAACCACCACCAGCAGGGGCCGGCCCAGACTGCGCTGCACATGGACCAGCAGGAAGGCCCCCAGGGTGTCGGGCAGACCCTGTAGCAAGATTTCTCTTTCGCCGGCTTGCAGGCGACTGACTACCTCCTGAAAGGCAGGGGTCAGCGCGGTCTTGCGGGCGATATGATCTAGGGATTGGGCGGGGGTCATGGGCGCGGGTAAGAGAGACCGCCCCGGCCAGGAACCATAGACAGCGGCGGGCGGTGGCTGTAAAATAATAGACGGTTCAGCACAGTGTCAAACAAGGGGCAGACCATGAGCGGGAGCAGCCACTTCTTTGCGTACCTGTCGAGGATGAAATTCATCCAGCGCTGGGGGCTAATGCGCAACACCTGCCCAGAGAACATCCAGGAGCACAGCCTGCAGGTGGCGCTGGTGGCCCACTGCCTGGCCCTAATCCGCAACCGGGTGATGGATGGACAGGTAGACCCCCAGCGGGTCATGGCCCTGGCCCTCTTCCACGAGGTGAGTGAAGTGATCACCGGCGACCTGGCCAGTCCGATCAAGTACTTCAACCCAGAGATCAAGGCGGCGTACGGTCGTATCGAGGAAGTGGCCACCCAGCGGCTGCTGGGCATGGTGCCGGCAGCCCTGCGCGAAGAGTACCGGGCCCTGCTCTTTCCCGAGCCGGCCGACGGGCAGTGCCTGCGGCTGGTCAAGGCGGCCGACAAGTTGTGCGCCTACCTCAAGTGCCTGGAGGAATTGAAAGCCGGCAACCAGGAGTTCTCGCAGGCCAAAGTGGCCATCGAGCGAGACCTGGGCCGACTGGAGGTGCCGGAGGTAGCGTACTTCTTGGAGAAATTTGCCCCCAGCTTTTCGCTGACCCTGGATGAATTGAACTAGTAGCGCAGGGGTGCATCATGCTGCGCCCCTACTTCCGGTACCGTTGGTGCCCTCCCGACTTGTAAACCAGAGGAGCAGTGCAGATGGCGCGCGAAATCGTCAGCCCCGAGCAGATCGACATGGAGAGCCCCGGCCGGCGCGACTACTGGGTCGCCCTGGGCCACACCAGTATTTGGGGCAGTCACCTGATTCCCCTCACCGTGATGGTGGGACCCCAGGCCAAGCCCGGCGAAGGCCTGGTTGCCTTTGGCGGCAATCACGGCAACGAATACGAGGGCCCGGTGGCCCTCAAACACCTGCTGCGGGAGATCCGTATCGAGGACGTGCTGGGCCGGCTGGTGCTGGTACCGGTGCTCAATGTGGCGGCTTTCCGCGTCAGCGCCCGCGAGAGCACCGGGGACGATGGTTTCAACCTGAACCGCGTTTTCGTCGAGGGGGCCGGCACCACCCCGGCCATGGCCGGCATTACCCACCGCATCGCCGCCTTCGTGCGCCAGTGCATCTGGCCCCATGTGCATATCGCCATCGACCTGCACTCGGGCGGCGAGGTGGCCCGCTTCGCCCACTGGGCCGGCTTCTTCACCGGGGACGATCCGGAGCTGAATGAGCGCCGCGAGCAGATGGCCCGCTGGTTCGGCGTGCCGGTCGTCACCGCCGGGCCCAACTCGCCTCCGGGTGGGATCCTGGGCGGGTTACACGGCGACGCCGATCACCTGGGAAAATACGCCATCGGCACCGAGTTGGGCTATGGTTCTTCGGCGGATGTGCGCGGGGTGCGCTACGCCCGCCAGGGGGTGTTGGCGGCGGCCATCCACCACGGCCTGCTCAAGGGGAAGATCGAGCCCATCGGGCACCACGCAGATGGTACCCAGAGCCTGGTGCGCGTCAGCGCCTCGGTGACGGCGCCCTATCCGGGCCACTACGAGCCCTTGGTGGAGTGCGGCGAAAAGGCGGCCAAGGGCCAGACGGTGGCCTTGCTCCACGACTTCTACCGGCTCGACGAGGACCCCTTCGAGGTTGTGGCCGCGACAGCCGGCATTGTCGTGGCGCAAGCCTGGCGGGCTCGCGTGGAGCAAGGGCAGTTGATCATGATGGTCGCCGAGGAGATCGGCTAGGCGCGGGGTGCCGCCGCCGCGATCTCGCCCACGGCGCTGACCAACGCGTCCAGTTCGGCCTGGGTGGTGAAGAGGGCCACCGACACCCTGACCCCGCTGAACTTGAGGCCCGTGGGTCGGGTGATGATTTTGCGCGCGCGCAGCTCGGTGGATATATGTGGTCCCTCGACCCCCTCCACCCGGAAGGTGACGATGCCGGTACACATCTCCGGGTCCTGGGGGTTCTCGATCACCAGCCTGGGGATGGCGGTCAGGGTGCGCCTCAGTCCGGCGGCCAGCGTTTTTGTCCTCGCCTCGATCTGAGCCACCCCCAACTCCTGGATATAGGTGGTCGCCGCCGCGCTGGCAAAGTAGTAAGGCGGCGGTACGGTGGCAAACTCGAAGCGCCGCGCCCCCGCCGAACCGAAGTAGTTGGCGCTCGAAGGCACCACGCGCAGCCGTTCCTGCCAGGACTTTTCCACGTAGAGGGCGCCGGCGGTGTAGGGGCCGTACATCCACTTGTACACCAGCAGGCTGTAGAAGTCGGCGCCCAGTTGGGACACGTCGACCGGGAACTGCCCCAGGGATTGGGCCCCGTCGTAGAGGACGGGCACCCCGCGCCGGTGGGCCAATTCGACGATGGCCCGCGCCGGCAGCCGGGTGCCGGTGTCGGTGGTGACATGGCTGAGAGCCAGCAAGCGCGTCCTGGGGGTCATCATCGCCTCCAGGCGCTGCAAGATCTCGTCCTCTCCCCCGGCGATGGGCAGATAGTGCAACTGCACGCCGTGGGCACTGGCAAGATGTTCGGCGGGCATCTTGACCGCCGGGTGCTCCTCATCGGTGAGGATGAGTTCGTCGCCTGCTTTCCAATCGATGCCGTTGAACACCGTGGTGGTGCCGTCGGCCACCCCGTGGGTCAGGCAGAGGTCAAGGGCTTCGACGCCGCAGAAGCCGGCCAACTGCTGCCGCGCCTCCTCCAGACGCGCGGCGTAGCGCTGGTAGTCCATAATCAGCGGCGGGCCATGTTGGGCGGTCTCCTGGTACTCGCCCACCAGCACTTGGGTGACCAGGTCCAGGCTGGGCGAGATGCCGCCGGTGTTGAGATAGATGCATTCCTTGGTCAGGGGGATCTGGGCGCGGATCGCGTCGATATCCATAGTATCTCCTGTAAGTTTTTCAACCTTGCAGCAGCTCGGGGTAGTTTTTGCGGCACCAGTGGCGCAGGGCCTCCACGTCTTCGCGGGTAGCCGAAGGGTAGGGACCGCGGTTGCGCAGGCCGGCCTGCAGTAGGTTTCCGGCCTGGGCGCCGATCCGGTCGGCGGCGGTGTCAGCGCAGCCGCGCGCATTCAGTTGCAGGGCGAGAAAGCGCTGCATCACACCCAGCCGCGGCGAGGCAGCCTGGAGCGCTTTCCAGTCCTGCTCCTGCAGGCGGGCCCACAGCCCCAGGGCCAGGCGGGGCGCCCAGCCCATCAGCGAACTGCAACTGCCCCGCACCCCGCAGGGCCCCAGTTGGTCCCACCACTGTTCGCCCGCAAAGACATTGACAAACTCGCTCAGGGCCTTGCAACCCTCGGCTTCTAGCCCCACGGTGCCGGGGGTGGCGCAGACCATCAGGTAATTGGGTACCGCCTCCTTGATGCCGTGGTGCTGGTACACGGTCAGCACCTTCTTGGCCCGCAAGGTATCGCAGATGGCCAGAGCCAGGGAACCGGCGGCCTGCCCCACCTCTTTGAAGAAGGAGACTACCTGCTCCTCGCCCACCTCGGCCCAGAAGGGCAAAGCCACCATCGCCGCGTCGGCGCCCACCCCGGCGGCGAACTCGGCCCGGCGCAGCGCCCCCAGGGTGTAGGTGGAGGTGCAATCCACCATCGCCGGCTTGCCTTGGCTGTGGGCGGCCTCGACCAGGGCGCGGGCCAGCAGTTGGAATTCGTCGAACTCCACGGCGTAGGCCTCTCCCGAAGGGCCGCCGCTGTACACACCGGGAGCACCAGCCTGGCAGCAGCGGACCACGTCGGCCCGGAAGAGCGCTTCGTCCAGGCGATCCTCGTCGGTCCAGGCCAGGGGCACGGCCGCCCAGGGGCCGATGAAGGTGGCGCGCCTCAACATAGTCGGCTGGTCGCCTGGGGGACAGAAATAGTATATTCCATGCCCTAGAAAGTAAGGACAACCGGCAGGAGAGAAAGAGAGGAATCATGCAGAAGAAGAAATTAGGTCGGGCCGGGATGGAGCTGGGCATCGTCGGTTTAGGTGCTGCCTTCATCGGGGTGCCCCAGGTCGAGCTGGCCCCCAAGGTCTACGGCGGCCAGCCGCAGCACATGGATCTGGAGCTGGGGGTGCGGGCGGTGCATGCGGCCCTGGAAGCCGGCTGCACCCTGATCGACACCGCGCCGCTGTACGGCGATTTCAGGAGTGAGGAACTCATTGGCCGCGCCCTGCGCGAGCGCCCGGATCTGGCGGCCGGCTGCACGGTCACTACCAAGGTAGGGCGGATCTACGCCGGGTATGACTTTTCCTACGATGCGGTGATGCGCAGCGTGGAGGCGAGCCAGCGGCGCCTGGGTCTGGAGCGCTTTGCGGTGCTCTACATCCACGACCCCATGGGTTGGCCCATGGAGCAGATTATGGGCCCCGACCGAGCCCTGGGCGCCCTGCGCCATTTACAAGATCAGGGGATCGTCGAGGCGGTGGGTATTGCTGCCAACGAGCCGGACACCAATGCCCCCTACATCGAGACCGGGGAGTTCGACGCAGCAGTGGTGCCCGAGGCCTGGAGCCTGCTCAACCAGAAGGGCCTGGAGCGCATCATGCCGGCAGCGGTACGCCACAATGTGGGGCTGGTGGTGGCCACGCCCCTGGAGCGGGGTCTGCTGGCCACCGGACCGCAGGAGGGCATCGACTACCTGGCCAGGCGCTTCAGCCAGCGGGTGCTGGACCGGGTGGTGAAGATCCAGGCTCTGTGCCGCGAGTACCAGATTCCGCTCGCTGCCGCGTCGCTGCAGTGGTGTACCCGCCATCCGCAGGTGGCGGCCACTATTCCCGGGGCCCGCACCCCCGAGGAGGCCCGCGAGAACACCCTGGCCGGCCAAGTGGCCATTCCCGAGACCTTCTGGAAGGACCTGGAGCCGCTGGTGCAGCACTGGGAAAGCGGGGTGGATCGATGAGGGTGCGGTGGGCAGCGCTGCTCTTCCCCTCCCTGCTGTGGGCGGCGGGAGATGAGTTGCGCTTGGGACGCGAGGTGGTGCCGGTTTCGGAGACCATCGAACTGCGCCTCAACCCCGCAGATTCCACCTACACCGGTGCTGTTACCATCGCCCTGCGGGTGGACAAGTCCACCCGCAGCGTTCGCTTCCACGCCGAGGAACTGTCCCTAGAAAAAGTGGAGTTGCGGAGTGGGGACGGGCCGGTGCCACTGCGTTGGAACATTGGCCAGGCAGGGCTGGTAGAGGTGGAGGTAGATTCGCTGCTGGTCCCCGGAGACGGCTACGATCTGCGCATCGACTTTGCCAACAACTTCGACACCCGGGCCCTGGGCCTGTACAAAGTGGAGACCAGAGGCCGGGCCTATCTGTTCACCCAGTTCGAAGCGTGGTATGCGCGCCAGGCTTTCCCCTGCTGGGACGAGCCCTCTTTCAAGATTCCCTATCAGTTCGTCCTGCGTCTGCCCGAAGGCCTGTCGGCGGTGGCCAACACTCCAGTCCAGGAGGAGCAAGTGGCTGCCGGCTGGCGGGAGTTGACCTTCAAAAAGACGCCGCCCTTGCCCTCTTATTTGCTGGCGCTGGCCGTGGGGCCGCTGGAGGAAGTCGCGATCCCCGGCCTCTCCGTCCCCGGGCAGGTGGTCACCACGGCGGGCAACGCACCGCTAGCCGCCGAAGCCGTGCGCCTCGCCCCCCTAGTGTTGCAGGCCCTGGAGCAGTACTTCGGTTCGGCGTACCCCTACGAAAAACTTGCGCTGATCGGGGTGCCCGAGTTCATGGCCGGGGCCATGGAGAACCCCGGCGCCGTGACCTTCAGGGACGAGATCCTGCTCCTGGATTCCAGGGCCGCCAGCCCGGCCCAGCGGCAGCGGCTGGGTCTTATCATGACCCACGAGTTGGCCCACATGTGGTTCGGCGACCTGGTCACCATGGCCTGGTGGGACGATCTGTGGCTGAATGAGTCTTTTGCCGATTGGCTGGCGTACAAGTTGGGCGACGAGCTTTTTCCTGAGTACGGGATCGGGATTACCGAACTACAGGACGTGCAGTGGGCCATGCGGGAGGATGCCCAGCTGGCAGTGCGGGCCATCCGTCAGCCCGTCAGCCCCACCGACAATCCCGCACAGTTCTTCGACCAGCTGGCCTATGAGAAGGGCCGGGCGGTGCTGGGCATGTTCGAGCACTGGATGGGGCCGGAGCCCTTCCGCCGGGGAGTGATCACCTATTTGCAGGCGCACGCCCAGGGCAATGCGGTGGCCGGCGATCTGTGGGCCGCTCTTTCGCGGGAGGCCGGCCGGGAGCTGGACCGGCCCATGTCCACTTTCCTCGACCAACCCGGCATCCCCCTGGTCAGCGCCGAATTGCTGCCCAACCACCAAGTGCGGCTCAGCCAGCAGCGGTATCTCAGGCATGGGGCCCGGGCGCCGGCGGCGACCTGGGAGATCCCCGTGGTGCTCAAATACCCGGACGGCGATTCCCTGCGCACCCAAGAGCTGCTGCTCAGTCAGCCCAGCCAGGTCTGCACCCTGGCGACTTCGACCCAGCCGGCCTGGATACACCCCAATGCCGGGGAAAGGGGCTATTACCGGTGGCAGGTGCCTCCGGCCATGCTGGTCTACCTGGCCGGGCACGCTCAGATCTTACTGAGTGCCCGCGAGCGGGTGGGCCTGATCGACCAGTTGGCCGCCCTGCTGGAAGGAGGGCAGCTCGACGCCCGGACCTACCTCCAGGCGCTGGAGGGTTTTGCTGGCGATCCCCAGCCCGAGGTGCTGCTGGCCCTGGTCGCTGCCCTGGGTGCCATCGGGGAAAACTTCGCCGCCGAATCCGCTGCGCTCGAAGCACCCTTTGCCGGCTATGTGCGGCGCATGCTGGCCCCGGCGCTGGAGCGCTACGGCCTGGTCAGGGATCCGGCAGAAGCAGAAACCGTTTCATTGCTGCGGCCCAAGCTGATCGAGCGGCTCGGCATCAAGGGCCAGGACCCCCGGGTGGGCGTCGTTGCCGATTCCCTGGCCCAGGCTTATGGCCGCGATCCGGCCGCCGTGGATCCGGCCCTGGCCGGGGCGGCCCTGCGGGTGGCGGCTGCGCGCGGAGACCGGGCGCGCTTCGAGGAGTTCCGGGGGAGATTCGAGGCCGCGGTCCTGCCAGTGGAGCGCGCCCAGTACCTGGATGCTCTGGGCCGGTTCGCCGAGGTGCAGGCGGTGGAGGCGGTCCTGGAGTACGTGCTCAAGGGCCCGCTCCGGCCCCAGGAGTACCTGGAAGTCCCCTTCACCCTGGCCGACCGGACCCCCCGGAACCGGGATCACATCTTCGCCTGGATGCAGGAGCACTACGCGGCCATCGCCGGCCATATCGCCCCCGAGGATGCGGCGCACCTGCCCTGGCTGGCCGACGGGGCTTCGCCGGCGCGCCTGGAGGCAGCGCAGCAGTTCTTCGCCGATCCGGCCCGCGCCCCGGCGGGCACGGTGGTGGAGTTGGAAAAGGTGGCCGAGCAGGTACACCAGCGCCTGGAGTTGCGGGCGCGGGAAGGCCAGGCCGTCAGTGTCTATCTGGACGCAGCGAAATGATCGTCGACGCCCACGTCTATTTGCATTGAACCAGCGCTTTGAACCAGCGGATGCCCCGCTGGCGCGGTGAAGGAAAGAGCGCCGATGTCCGCAGACCAGATCCCCGCCATCGACGTACACGCCCACTACGGGGTTTACGACCGCCGAGAGACCACGGCGCTGGAGAACCAGTTCATGACCGGGGACCCGGCCGTGGTGGTGGCGCGGGCGCGGCAGGCCCGCACGGCGCTGAGTATCGTCTCGCCGCTCAAGGGGCTCTTCCCGCGCGGCCAGGCCGATGCCGTGGCGGGTAACGAGGAGGCCGCCGGCCTGGTGCCCGGTTTCCCCGAATTGCGCTACTGGGTCATCGTGCATCCCCTGCAGCCCCAGACCTACGACCAGGCCCGCCGGCTGCTGGCCGCCCCGCAATGCGTGGGCATCAAGATCCATCCCGAGGAACACCAGTACCCCATCGCCGAGCACGGCACCGCGCTCTTCGCCTTTGCCGCCGGACAGGGGGCGGTGGTTTTGGCCCACAGCGGCGACCCGCTGAGTGCCCCGGCGGCGTATCTGCCCTTTGCCGACGCTTTCCCGACGGTGAACATGATTCTGGCCCACCTGGGCAATGGCGGGGCGGCCGGCGGCCGCCCGGACTTGCAGGTTCAGGCCATCCAGGCCAGCCGGCACGGCAACGTCTATACCGACACCTCCAGCGCCCGCAGTTTGATGCCGGGTCTCATCGAGTGGGCGGTGGCCCAGGTGGGGGCTGAGAGGCTGCTCTACGGCACCGACACCCCGCTCTACTTTGCCCCCTCTCAGCGGGCCCGCATCGACTGCGCCGAACTGAGCGACACCGAAAAACGGCTCATCCTGCGCGACAATGCCCTGCGCTTGCTGGGCCCCAAGATCGCCTCTGCCTGAAAAGGAGCTGACCCGTGCGCAAACTCGAAGACATTGTCATCTACCAGGACGAACAGTTTTACGCCGCCTTTCCCTCGGTGGTGGCACGCCCGGACGGGGAGTTGCTGGTGGCCTTCAGGCGGGCCCCTGAGCGCCGCCGTTTCGGCGCCCCAGGCTGCACCCACGCCGACCCCAACAGCTATCTGATGTTGGTGCGTTCGCGCGACCTGGGGCTGAGTTGGTCGGCCGAGCCGGAGCTGATTTACGCCCATCCTTTCGGCGGCTCGCAGGACCCCTGCCTGATCGACCTGGACGATGGGACTCTGCTGGTCGCCAGTTATGCTTGGATGCTCCTGCCGGAAGAAGGGGTGGCACAAGCCGAAGCGCATTCGCTGCACCAGGTTTTTGGCTGGAAGTTCACCTTCCTGGGCGGATATCTGATGAGATCCTACGACGCCGGGCACCACTGGGAAGGACCCATCCTGCCGCCCCAACTGGAGGAGCAGGCCACTTGTTATCCAGGCCTGCCAGTGCCGGCCATGAACCGGGGTGCCCTGCTGCAGGGCAGCGACGGGCTGGTCTATTGGGCTGTAGCCACCGCCCCACAGGGCAATCCCGCGCAGACAGCCCTGGACTTGTTGGTTTCCTCCACCTGGGGGGAGACCTGGGAGCACCGGAGTCACATCGCCGCCGACGCGCAGGTGGTGTTCAACGAGACCTCGCTGATCGAGACCGCCGGGGGCGATCTGGTGGCCCTGGTGCGCACCGCCGGGTACCGGGACCACGGGGTCGCGGTGCGTTCGTCCGACCGGGGCCAGAGCTGGGAGCCCTGGCAGGACATGGGGGTGATCGGCCATCCGTACCAGGCCCTGCGCCTGGCCGATGGGCGTATCCTGCTGGTCTACGGGTACCGCCACGAGCCGTACGGTGTCCGCGCCCGCTTGCTCGACCCCGAGTGCCGGGACTTCTCCGGGCCGGAGTTGGTGCTGCGCACCGACGGCGGCAATGGCGATCTGGGTTATCCCTGGTCCTGCCAGCTGGCCGACGGCCGGGTGCTGGTGACCTATTACTTCAACTGCGGCGAGGGGACCCGCCACATTGCCGGCACCTTTCTGGAGGTGGACTGAACCATGCACCGATGGTACCAGGGGCCGGTTGACCAGACCTGAGGTCTGGATATCTTTAACCAGTAGAGCGTATCATCCAAGGAGAAAGGACGATATCCAGATGCAGCCTATCATCAGTGTGAGGAACCCAGCCCACATTTCCGAGCGCACCAAGGAGCACATCGAGAAGGCCTGCGCCAAGCTGGGCCATTTCTACGACCGGATCATCGATTGCGAGGTGGTGATCGAGAAGCAGAAACTGGAGACCTCGGTGGAGTTCAAGGTCAAGGTCCCCCAGCAGACCCTGGTGGCCTCTGCCGCCACGGAAGACGAGAACCTGTTCAAGGCAGTGGACGAGGCGTACGAGCGGATCGAAGTGCAGCTGAAGAAATACCACGACAAAAAGGTGGAGCACCGCGTTTAGTACCGAGTAGCAGAGATTTCGGCACACTGTGGCCCGTCGCCCCCCAAGGGGCGGCGGCTTTTTTGTGGTATTTTTGACCCCGCGTAGGAACTACAGTATTATAGATTCCATACCTCGGTGGGAGAACAAAGTCCCGTCACCGACCACCTCTTTTCGAGAAGTTCAGGCACAGATGATCATCGGAATTCCCAAAGAGACCAGTCCGGGCGAGCGGCGCGTGGCCCTAATGCCCGAGGGCGCTGCCGCCCTGCGCAACAAGGGTGTGGAGGTGTTAGTGGAGGCCGGGGCCGGGGAAGGCAGCGGCCTGGCCGACACCGAATATGAGAAGAAGGGCGCCAGCCTGGTGGCCGGGCGCGCAGACCTCTTCGCCCGGGCCGAAGTCCTCATGCAGGTGCGCACCCCCGGAGCCAATCCCGAGACCGGGGCCACCGACCTAAAAATGCTGCGCTGGGGCCAGGTGCTCATCGGCCTGGCCGAGCCGCTGATTGCCCTCGAATCGGCGCAGGCAGTGGCCGCCGCCGGGGCGACGCTCTTGGCCCTGGAATTGATGCCGCGCATCACCCGCGCCCAGAGCATGGACGTGCTCTCCTCGATGGCCAATATCGCCGGGTACAAGGGCGTGCTGCTGGCGGCCAACGAACTGCCCCGCATTTTTCCGATGATGATGACTGCCGCCGGCACCCTCAAGCCGGCCAAGATTCTGGTGATCGGTGCCGGAGTGGCCGGCCTGCAAGCCATCGCCACGGCACGGCGGCTGGGCGCAGTGGTGTTGGGCTACGATCTGCGTCCGGTGGTCAAGGAGCAGGTGGAGAGCCTGGGGGCCAAGTTTGTGGACCTGGGGCTGGAGACGGCCCAGGCTCAAGACGCGGGTGGGTACGCCAAGGAGCAGAGTCAGGAGTTCTACCGCCGGCAGCAGGAGGCCCTGGGCAAGGTGGTGGCCGCTCAGGACGTGGTCATCACCACGGCGCTGGTGCCGGGCAGAAAGGCGCCGGTGCTGGTCAGCGCCGAGATGGTGGCGCTGATGGCGCCCGGGTCCATCGTCGTCGACCTGGCCGCCGAACGGGGCGGCAACTGCGAACTCACCCAGCCGGGCGAGACGGTGGTGATCGGGGGGGTGAAGATCATGGGTCCGCTCAACCTGCTTTCCACTGTCCCCTATCACGCCAGCCAGCTGTACTCCCACAACATCTCGACCTTCTTCGCCCATCTGATCAGGTCGGGGGAACTTTCCTTCGACCTCGAAGACGAGATCACCCGTCAGACCCTGGTGACCCGCGATGGCCAGGTGGTCCACGAGCGGGTGCGGGAGCTCATGGCGCCGAAAGCTTCGGCTTAAGTTCAGGAGATCGTCGAATGATGCAACACCTGCGCTGCAAGGGACGCGTACTCTTGATGACTTGCGTTTTGTGGGGCCTGGCAGCGGTCCAGGCTGTCGGCGCCGAAACCCATCCCGCCGGCGGGCATTCACCGCTGGCAGGTGACTACTGGTCCCTGCTCTTTGTGTTTGTCCTCTCCACTTTCATCGGCATCGGGGTGGTGGCTCGGGTCTCGCGGCTGTTACACACCCCGCTGATGTCCCTCACCAATGCGATCTCGGCCATCGCGGTGGTCGGCTCCATCCTGGTCACCGGCTCCGACTACCCAGAGGAGATCCGCATCATGGGCGCGGTGGCCCTCTTCGCCTCGACCACCAACATCGTCAGCGGTTTTCTGATCACCGATCGTATGCTCAAGATGTTCAAGCAGGCGCCGCGCGGGGAGGACAAGAAATGATCCATGCGCTAGTCCAACTCGCCTACGTAGCGGCATCGGTCCTTTTTATCTTTTCGCTGCATTGGATGAACGACCCCAAGACCGCCCGCCACGGCGTGATTTCGGGGGTCGCGGCCATGCTGCTGGCCATCGCCGCCACCTGGATTCAGCCCGAGGTCGTGCACCACGGCTGGATCGCAATTGCGCTGGCTGCCGGAGTGGTGGTGGGCATTCCGCTTTCTCGCGTGCCGCTCACCGCCGTGCCCCAGCGGACGGCCATCTCCCACGCCTTTGGCGGCCTGGCTGCTGGCCTGGTGGGCACCGCCAAGTACTATCTGTGGGTCGGCGAAGGTCCCGAGCAGCTCACCGCCTTTCGTATGGGCGCCATCGTTCTCGAAATCATCCTCGGGTACCTCACCTTCACCGGCAGTATCCTGGCTGCCGGCAAGTTGCAGGGGGTGAGCTGGATTCCCCAGCGCCCCGTCACTTATCCATTGCAGAATGTGTGCAACATCGCCCTGTTGGGAGCGGCGGTGGCCATGGGCGCCTACCTGGTCATAGAACCGACCGGCCCGATGGCCAGCATCTTCTTCCCCGCCGTCATCGGCCTGGCCCTGCTCTTCGGCATCTTGTTGATCATCCCCATCGGCGGGGCCGACATGCCCACGGTGATCTCCATCCTCAATTCGTACGCGGGCCTCTCAGCGGTGGCCATGGGTTTTGTGCTGGACAACAAGCTGCTGATCATCGCCGGGGCGCTCGACGGTTCCAGCGGTCTGATCCTGTCGGTCATCATGTGCCGGGCCATGAACCGCTCCTTCACCAACGTGCTCTTCGGCGCCTTTGGCCAGGTGCAGGCCGTCCAGGCCGACAGCGATGAACGCGTCTACAAATCCGAAACCATCGACGGGGCGGCGCTGGTGCTGGAGCAGGCCAGCCTGGTGGTCATCATCCCCGGATACGGCATGGCGGTGGCCCAGGCCCAGCACCGTGTTCACGAACTGTACGAACAGCTCACCAAGCGGGGCATCACGGTGAAGTTCGCCATCCACCCGGTGGCCGGCCGTATGCCCGGGCACATGAACGTGCTCTTGGCCGAGGCCGACGTGCCCTACAGCGACCTGGTGGAGATGGACGAGATCAACCCAGACATGCCGCAGTGCGATGTGGCCCTGGTGATCGGTGCCAACGACGTGGTCAATCCGGCGGCTCGCTCGATGAAAGGCAGTCCCATCTACGGCATGCCCATCATCGAGGCCGACAAGGCCAAGATGGTGTTCGCCATCAAGCGCAGCAAAAATCCGGGCTTTGCCGGCATCGACAACGATCTGTATTTCCAGGACAACACCTTTATGCTCTTCGGCGATGCCAAGGCGGTGGTCGGCGACCTGGTCAAACAGCTTTCGCGCGGCGGGGGCGGCCACTGAGCTAGTGGCCTCGACCGGCGATTCTTTTTGGTTTCGGGTCGACACTCGATTAGATTTAAGGGGAGCGTGTTATCGATGCGTTCCCTTTTTTTCTGGGCACCGGGGTGCGAGCTGCTCCGAGAGAGGCCGGCCATGTTGAGACACCGCCGCAGCAGCGCATTCCAGGACACGCTGGTCATGGTGATGGCCGGGGGACGAGGGGAACGGCTTTACCCGCTGACCCGCGACCGCACCAAGGGGGCCGTGCCTTTTGGCGGCCAGTACCGGCTCATCGACTTTACCCTCTCCAATTGCGTCAATTCGGACCTGTGCCGGATCTGCGTCCTGCCCCAGTACAAGTCCGCCTCCCTGGAGCGCCACCTGCGCCTGGGATGGTCCTTTCTGCGGCCCGAGCGTGACGAGGGCATCGAGGTCTTGCCGCCCCAGCAGCGGGTGGACGAGCATTGGTACCGGGGCACGGCGGACGCAGTGTACCAGAACATCTACACCCTCCGCCAGCACGCCCCGGCTCATACCCTGATCCTCTCTTCGGACCACCTCTATCGCCTGGACTACCGCCTGCTGCTGGAGCACCACCTGCAGGCCGGCGCCGAACTGACCATTGCCTGCATGAGCGCCGATCTGGGCGAGGCCCGGCGTTTCGGGGTGATCCAGGCCAACCCGGACGGGCAGGTGATCGGCTTCGAGGAGAAGCCGGCCCAGCCCAAACCCATGCTCTGTTCGCCCGCGCGCGCTTTGGTGTCGATGGGCATTTACGTCTTCGACACCCAGGTGCTGATCGACCTGTTAGAAGAGGATGCGGCCCAAACCCAATCCACCCGCGATTTTGGCCACGACATCATCCCCCGCATGGTGCGCGAGCGCCGGCGGGTGCAGGCCTGCGACGTGGCCGCCGCCCAGGATGAGAGGGGATTCTACTGGCGGGATATCGGATTGGTGGACGCCTACTGGGAAGCCAGCATGGACCTGCTGGGCGAGCGCCCGGCCTTCTCCCTGTACCAGCCCGACTGGCCGCTCTACACCTGGCAGCAGGCCCTGCCACCGGCCCGCCTCGTCCAGACCGGACAGAGCACCGAGGTGGCCGACTCGCTGGTATGCAACGGGGTGGTGATCGAGGGGGCCAGGGTACACCGGACCATTCTCTCACCCGGGGTGGAGATCGGCTACCGGGCCGAGGTCTATGATTCGGTGCTGATGGACGGGGTGAAGGTTGGGCCCGGGGCGCGCCTCCACCGGGTGATCATCGACAAGGGGGTGGTGGTGCCTCCGGGGGCCGAGCTGGGCATCAACCCCGAAGCAGATCGTCAGCGCTTCACCGTCACCCCGGGCGGGGTGGTGGTCTTGGGCAAGGAGACGCGGCTGGACCGCGCGGAGGGCGATGCCGAGAACCCTTTTTCCGAGGAGGCCATCGGGGCGGCCGAGTCGCTATTGCTGCCCCGGCTCTACGGTCAGCCCTTTAGGCCCGGAATCGCGCGCGGCGGCGCCTCGGACAAGATTGCCTCCTGACCAGTTTCCGGCGCTCACCCAGCCCTCTGCCTTGACAGGTGCAGATCGCCGCTGTATGATGGGGCGGTTCTGCCTTGCCTTAGGAGTGTTGTTGCCCATGAGACGCACTTTGCCCTGGTTGCTGGGGCTGTGTTGCTGGATCGCCGCCGTGGATGCCCAGGAGCCGATGGGCGTGGTGGCTTCACCTTTTCGTTCGCTGAGCAAGACCCGGGCGCTGCTGGACGCGGCAGATTTGAGGGTGTTGCTGCCCCTGGGCTACGCAGCCCAGCCCGAAACCCAGGGACGCCTGGCCGGCAGACCCGGCGTACAGGAGGTGCGGGTCTACGCCTGTCCGCAGGGTATCCTAGAAATCGCCATTGCTGCCGGGGCTGCCGGCGGGTACGACTTTATTCTTTATGGCGGGCGTGATCCGGCCGGGCTCGAAGAGGTGCGGGCGCGTTTCGTGCCCCTGGTCCAGAACAGCCGGAGCACCGGGTCCGAGCCGGTGGAGGTGGGCCACCAGATGTACAACCTGGGGCATATCGAGGCCGACCGCGCCCTGGCCCTGCTCAAGGCTCTGGGATACAGCACCGTCGAGTTCGAGGCCAAGGCCGCCGCTCCCGACAGCTATGAGGAAATCTTTGGCCTGGTCACCGGCAAGGATACCAGGCTGCCACTGGTGGTCAAGGTGGCCAACGCTTCCAAGACCAGCCTGCTGGCAGCCGACAGCAGGGGTAAAGCGCCAATGCCGACGATGGGTGCGAGCAAAGGCATCGAAGGCGCTCCGCAGTTGGGTGGCTCCCACTTACACGGCACCACCTCCGACGAGCCGCAGGAGCGCCTGCTAATCGTCTACGATCGCAACGATCCCGAAGCACTGGAGCGGCTGGTAAATCTGTTGCAAAGCCAGATCGACGTGGCGGTCCAGCAGATCGTCATCGAGGCGCTGGTGATCGAGGTCAATACCAACCGGCTCCGGGATCTGGGGGTGGGGCTGAATTCTTCGCAGAAGCACCTCAAGACCACCTTCGAGACCTCTGACAAGGGTCTGGACCTGCCCTTCACCCTCCTGTTCTCCCGCGACACCTTCTCCGATTTCCTCTCCTTCAAGGGCCGGCTGGAGGCGCTGGCCGAAAGCGGCAACGCCAAGATCCTGTCCAGCCCCTCGGTGCTGGTGCTCAATGACCGTCAGGCCCGCATCCAGGTGGGCCAGCAGATCCCGGTGGTTCGCTCCACCACCACGGTCTCGACCACCACCAGCTCGGTGGAGTACTTCCCCATCGGCATTGTCCTCAATCTCCGTCCCCGCATCAACCCAGAGGGCTCGGAGGTGACCATGCAGATCGAGACCATCATCAGCTCCATCTCCCAGTCCAACGCCCAGAGCGGCAGCAGCTCGCAGGTGGCTTTTGCCCCGGTGGTGGACAACCGCCAGGTGGAGACCTTCGTGCGGGTGGCCGACGGCACGCCCTTTATCATCGGCGGCCTGCTCTCCACCGATCAGCAGGGCCGCAAGGTGGGCCTGCCGCTGATTTCCGACATCCCTATTATAGGCGCGTTGTTCTCGCGCCAGCATTTCGAGCAGGGCCGGCGCGAGGTGATCGTGGTCATCACCCCCCATATCGTGCCTCTCGAGGACAACAGTTTCAGCTACCTGATTCCCAAGGACTCGAAGCTCTTCGACCGTTTCGACACCCAGCTCTTCCGCAACGCCTATCGGGTGCGCGACGACGAAATCTGGGACCTCAAGTTCATCCAGGAAAGTCCGGTCCTCCAAGACCTGACGCGGCGGGTGCGCCAGGCCTGCCAGGAAGATCTGATGCTGCGGCAGGACGAGCGGATCAGCCCGGTACTAGAGGGCCGCATCCCCGGGGAGGAAGTCCTGGTCCGGCGCATGTTGGGGGACATTGTGGGCAAGCTGGCGTTCGATGAGGAGGTCGATCTGAACAAGGTCTTCTTCTTTGTGCCCGCCGGCGATGCCTCCCAGCAGGATACCCAGGAGGACCGGACCCTGGGGGAAGTGCTGGAGCCGGTATTCAAGACCCCTGACCGCGCCCTGCTGCTCAGCTTTGAGGCGCAGACCGCGCCGCGCCCCGGGCGTCCCTTCACTTACCCGGTGGCGGCGCTGCGCGACACCCTCCTTCCCGCCGGGGAACAGGAGCGGACGGCTCTGCTGCGGAATCTCAATCCAGTGGATGGGGAGGGCCGGCCCCGGCAGTGGACCATTCTGCTGGCCAATCAGGACGATGTGCGCCACCTGCGGCAGGTGCTGGTCCTCAAACGCCTGCTCGAATTGAACAGCAAACTGCCCCTGAGCCTGCAGGCCTTTCACCCCGGTCTGCAGATCCTTTTTCCCAGCCGCGAGGACATGCGCGCCCGCTACCATCTGGTGGACCGGGAGGTAGCTCAGCTTTTCTACGAGACCGCGCCCAACCAGTACTATCCGGCCTTCGAGCGGAACTTCAACCTGAGCCTGAGAGAGGTGGATAAAGTGCTGGGCCGGAGGGGGAATTGAAAGTGATGAAAACGAGGTGTTGGCTGCTGGCCACCCTGTTGCTGGCCGGCTGTGCCGAACCGGACAAAGCCGTGACCCGCGCTACCGAGGACCACCGCTTTGCCCTGTCGCTGGAGGTTGAGAAGAACTGGCTGCACCCCGGCGAGATCCTGCCGATGCGCGTGCGGGTGGAGAGCCTGGTCGGCCCGCTGGAGCACAGCCTGGTGGATACCCTCAAACTCCTGGTCAACAACGGCGCGCTGGCCCCCCAGCAACTGGTGGTGGCTTTTGCCGGCACCGCCGACAGCGCTGCGGTGGGAGTGGCCAGCGTGTACGAGAACTGGGTGATCTTCCAGGCCTCGCCCAGGGCCACCCCGCAGAATCAGGGAGAGATCGAAGCCCTCTTCCAGGATGCCCAAGCGACCCTCAAGATCCGCATCACCCCGCTGGCTGAGTCGCTCTAAGGGCGAAGGCCCCTTCGCCCCTATTCCACAAAGATCGCTTCGTCCGGCCAGTCGTCCCTGAGCACTCCGTTCTGCATATTGACCATCGGCAGATAATTGTGCTCGCGCCGGATGGGACCCAGCAGGCGGATGGTGCGCAATTCGACGATAGAATCCTCGCCGTGGTTCTTCTTGAGCGAGGGGATGATCTTCCCTTGAAGATTCTCGGCCACGTCGCTGTCCGATTCGCCCTCTAGCACCATCACCAGGGCGATATGGCCGTCGGTCTCGGCCATGTAGCTGTCGCGGATCAGTTCGCTGAAGATATTGGCCACATTGGGCTCGCTGCGTATTTCCTGGACCAGTTGGCTGCGGGTGACCCCCAGCTTGAATTTGATGATGATCATGTGCTGGGTGTTGTAGCGGGCGGTGCCCTTGGTCTGCATCTCCACTGCGGTGTAGTAGGAGAGGATACCTTCCTGCTCCAGGCGGCCCCGCTTGCGGCTGACGGTGCGCACCGGCACACCGGTCAGCGCACCGATTTTGTTATCCGAGAAGCGGGGGTTGCGGATCAGGGCGCGGATGATCTGCTGTTCCTGCTCGTCCAGCTTCCTCATGGCATAAACTTTCATGTCTTTCAGGTGATGGTGATAAATTTAGGCCAAATTTTTCTCTTTGAAAGGGAAAATATTGCACAACCCCGCGAAATAGTGGCAAAAATTTGATTGACAAATCATCCGGCGCAACTATATTATACCCCACCTTGCAGCTTTGCCCGTGGGGCGCAGTCAGGCCCGGCAGCCCGCAGAGAGTGGTCCGGGGATCCAATCCCCAGTCCTAATTCCCTCCGCAGATCCTGCAGGTAATCCAGTCACTGTTGTTTGAGGCAGACCAGAGGTCGCGCCGCCAAGCGCCGACCTCTGGCGGTCTTTTGTATTTGTATCCCAAGGTGCGGCAGCTAGCAGCCGGCCGAGCAAGAGCAGAAAGGGCGCACCATGAGCAACCCAGGCTTACCCCAGGCCCAAGGTCTCTATAACCCCGACCATGAGCACGAGGCCTGCGGCATCGGCTTTGTGGTGAATGTCAAAGGCGAGAAATCCCACCAGATCGTACATCAGGCCCTCAGTGTGCTGGTCAATCTGGATCACCGCGGCGCCTGCGGTTGCGAGGACAACACCGGGGATGGGGCCGGCATCTTGCTCCAAGTCCCCGACGAATTCCTGCGCCACGCCTGCGACGGCCTGGAGATCCACCTGCCCAAAGCCGGGGAGTTCGGGGTGGGCATGGTCTATCTGCCCCACGACCGAGAGGTGCGCCGGGCCTGCGAGAAACGCTTTGAGCAGGTGGTCCAGGCCGAGGGCCAGCAGGTGCTGGGGTGGCGCACGGTGCCCACCGACAACATCTACCTAGGGCCCACGGCCAAGGCCTCGGAACCCTTCGTGCGCCAGATCTTCATCGGGCGCAGCCCAGACCTGACCGACGATATGGACTTTGAGCGCAAGCTCTATGTCATCCGCCGGCGGGTCACTCGCGAGATCCGCTACGGCGACATGCCGGGGGGCGAGTGGTTCTACGTGCCCAGCCTCTCCTACAAGACCATCATCTACAAGGGCATGCTCACCGCCACCCAACTGGAGACCTTCTATCCGGATCTGGCCGATCCGCTGATGGAGAGCGGGCTGGCCCTGGTGCATTCGCGTTTCAGCACCAACACCTTTCCCAGCTGGGAGCGCGCCCATCCCTACCGCTACATGATCCACAACGGCGAGATCAACACCCTGCGCGGCAACCAAAACTGGATGCTGGCCCGCCAGGCCATGCTCCAGTCGGACCTCTTCGGGGACGATCTGAAGAAGCTCGTCCCTATCATCTACCCGGACGGCAGCGATTCGGCCAAGTTCGACAACTGCCTCGAGTTCCTCACCCTCTCCGGCCGCTCGCTGCCCCACGCGGCGATGATGATGATCCCCGAGCCCTGGGAGAACCACGAGCACATGAGTGAGGGCAAGCGGGCTTTTTACGAGTACCACAGTTGCCTGATGGAGCCCTGGGACGGGCCGGCCTCGATCGCCTTCACCGACGGGGTGCGGGTGGGGGCGGTGCTAGACCGCAATGGTCTGCGGCCCTCGCGCTACTACGTGACCAAGGACGACCTGGTGGTCATGGCCTCCGAGGTGGGGGTGCTCGACCTGCCCCCTGAGCAGGTGGAGAGCAAGGGCCGGCTGCAGCCGGGCCGTATGTTCCTCATCGACACCGAGGAGGGGCGGATTATCAGCGACGAGGAACTCAAGGAGCAGATCGCCGCCCAGCGACCCTACCGCCAGTGGCTCAGCCAGCACCTGATTCCCTTTGAGTCCCTGCCCGAGGTGCCCCATGAGGAACACCAGCTGTCCCACGAAGAGGTGCTCGTGCAGCAGCAGGCCTTTGGTTACACTTTCGAGGATCTGCGGGTCTTCCTGGGGCCCATGGCCAGGCTGGGCCGCGACCCGGTGGGCTCGATGGGCAACGATGCGGCTCTGGCGGTGCTCTCCGACCGGCCCCAGTTGCTCTACAACTATTTCAAACAACTCTTCGCCCAGGTGACCAATCCGCCTATCGACCCCATTCGCGAGGAATTGATCACCGCCACCGAAACTACCCTGGGTGCCGAGCGCAATCTGCTCGATCCGGGGCCGGAGAGCTGCCGGCAGATCCGCCTCAAGAGTCCCATCATCAGGGATCACGAGTTGGAAAAGCTGCGCCGTTTCGAGCGGCCCGGGTTCAGGTGCCGCACCCTGCCGATGTTTTTCAAGTCCGACTCCGGCGCCCAGGGTCTGGAGCAGGGCATGAGCGAGTTGTGCCAGGCCGCGGACCGGGCTATCGAGGAGGGCATGACCATTCTGATCCTCTCGGATCGGGGCGTGGACAGCCACCAGGTACCCATCCCGGCGCTTTTGGCGGTGGCCGGCTTGCACCACCACCTCATCCGCCAGGGCACCCGTACCCGGGTGGGGCTGGTGGTCGAATCGGGCGAGCCGCGCGAGGTGCACCACTTCTGCTTGCTCATTGGCTACGGAGCCCAGGCCATCAATCCCTACATGGTCTACCGGGGATTGGCCGACATGATCCGCGAGGGAATGTTGGAGGATCTCTCCTATGAAGAGGCGGTGAAGACCTACAACAAGTCCGCGGTCAAGGGGGTGGTCAAGGTGATGTCCAAGATGGGCATCTCCACCTTCAAGTCCTACCGGGGTGCCCAGATCTTTGAGGCCCTGGGGCTCAACCAGGAGGTGATCGACCGCTATTTCACCTGGACCGACTCGCGGGTCAACGGGGTGGGACTCGACGTCATTGCCCGGGAAGCCCAGGCTAGGCACGACCGCGCCTTCCCCCAGATCCCGGTGGATGGCCATACCCTCGAGGCGGGTGGCCATTATCAGTGGCGCCAGGACGGCGAGCACCATCTGTTCAACCCGCAGACCATCCACAAGCTGCAGCTGGCCTGCCGCACGAACAACTATGCGACCTTCAAGGAATTCACCGCGCTGATCGACGACCAATCCCGGCAGATGGCCACCTTGCGCGGGCTGCTGGAACTGCAGTACGCGGCGGAACCCGTCCCCATCGACGAGGTCGATTCGGTCGAGGAGATCTGCAAGCGTTTCAAGAGCGGGGCCATGTCCTATGGGTCCATCAGCCAGGAAGCCCACGAGACCCTGGCCATCGCCATGAACCGCCTCGGCGGCAAGAGCAATACCGGCGAGGGCGGCGAGGACCCAGCCCGCTACGTGTTAGACGCCAACGGCGACAACCGCAACAGCGCCATCAAGCAGGTGGCCTCGGCCCGCTTCGGGGTGACCAGCAACTACTTGGTCAACGCCCGGGAATTGCAGATCAAGATGGCCCAGGGCGCCAAGCCCGGCGAGGGCGGCGAGCTGCCCGGGCGCAAGGTCTATCCCTGGATCGCCAAGGTGCGGTACGCCACCCCGGGGGTGGAGCTGATCTCGCCGCCGCCGCACCACGACATCTACTCCATCGAGGATCTGGCCCAGCTCATCCACGATCTGAAAAACGCCAACCACCACGCCCGCATCAGCGTCAAGCTGGTCTCCGAGGTGGGGGTGGGGGTGATCGCCGCCGGGGTGGCCAAGGGCCATGCCGACGTGGTGCTGATCAGCGGCTACGACGGGGGGACCGGGGCCTCGCCCCAGACCAGCATCAAACACGCCGGCCTGCCCTGGGAACTGGGCCTGGCCGAGACCCACCAGGTGCTGGTGCTCAACAAACTGCGCAACCGCATCGTCGTGGAGGCCGACGGCCAGCTCAAGACCGGCCGCGACGTAGCCATTGCCGCGCTTTTGGGCGCCGAGGAGTTCGGTTTTGCCACCACAGCGCTGGTGAGCCTGGGCTGCATCATGATGCGGGTCTGCCACCTCGACACCTGCCCGGTAGGGGTGGCCACCCAGAATCCGGAGCTGCGCAAGAAGTTCAGCGGCGATCCCCAGCATGTGGTCAACTTCATGCGTTTCATCGCCCAGGACCTGCGCGAGCACATGGCTAAGCTCGGCTTCCGCACCATCAATGAGATGGTGGGCCGGGTGGACAAGGTCGAGCCTAAAAAAGCCATCGACCACTGGAAGGCCCGGGGGCTAGATTTTTCCAAGATCCTCTACCCGGCCCAGGGCGGTCCCGAGGTGGGCCGCTACTGCCAGATCAAGCAGAACCACGGCCTGGAGAACGCCCTCGACAACCAGGTGTTGCTCGACCTGTGTGAGCCGGCCCTGGCCGAAGGCAAAAGGGTCAAGGCCACCCTGCCCATCCGCAACGTCAACCGCACGGTGGGCACCATCCTGGGCAGCGAGTTGACCAGGCGGCACGGGCCCAAGGGGTTGCCGGCCGACACCATCCACCTTCACTTCCAGGGGTCGGCGGGGCAGAGTTTCGGGGCCTTCATTCCGCCCGGTCTCACCCTGGAGCTGGAGGGCGACGCCAACGACTACTTCGGTAAGGGCCTCTCGGGGGGACGCCTTATCCTCTACCCGCCCGAGGGCGCCACCTTTGCGCCGGAGGAGAACATCATCATCGGCAACGTGGCCTTCTACGGGGCAACCAGCGGCGAGGCCTTTATCAGCGGCATGGCCGGCGAACGTTTCGGGGTGCGCAACAGCGGAGTACACGCGGTGATCGAGGCGGTGGGAGACCACGGCTGCGAGTACATGACCGGCGGCCGGGTGGTGGTGCTAGGCAAGACGGGGCGCAACTTTGCCGCCGGCATGTCGGGCGGCATCGCCTATGTGCTGGACGAGGCGGGCGATTTCGCCAGCCACTGCAATCAGGAGATGGTAGACCTGGTGCGACTGGAGGACCAGGAGGAGATCGATGAAGTCGAGGCGATGGTCAGGCGCCACGCCGAATACACCCACAGCAAGCTGGGCTGGAGGATGCTGGCCTTGTGGGAGGAGATGGTGCCCAGGTTCGTCAAGGTCATGCCCCGCGATTATCAGAAGATCCTCCTGACCCTCAAAAAGATCCAGGCCCAGGGCCTGGAAGGGGAGGAGGCGATGATGGCCGCCTTCCGCGAGAGTGTCGGCGAACCCGCTTCAGTGCGCTGAGCAGAGGGGAGAAAACAAATGGGCAAACCAACCGGATTCATGGAGTACCAGCGCGAGCTGCCCCAGGATCGCGATCCCCTGGAGCGGGTGCGCGATTGGCAGGAGTTTCACCTCCACCTGCCCGAGGCGCAACTGGAAGAGCAGGGGGCCCGCTGCATGGACTGCGGCATCCCCTTCTGCCACACCGGCACGCTGATCAGCGGCATGGCCTCGGGCTGTCCGGTCAACAATCTGATCCCCGAGTGGAACGACCTGGTGTACCGGGGGCTTTGGCGCGAGGCCCTGGAGCGGCTGCTCAAGACCAACAACTTCCCCGAGTTCACCGGGCGGGTGTGCCCGGCGCCCTGCGAGGGGTCCTGCGTGCTGGGGCTCAACGAGAAACCGGTCACCATCAAGAACATCGAGTGTACCATCATCGACAAGGCCTTCGATGAGGGCTGGATGACCCCGCGGCCCCCCGAGAAGCGCACCGGCAAAAAGGTGGCGGTGGTGGGATCTGGGCCCTCGGGCCTGGCTTGCGCCGACCAGCTCAACCGGGCCGGCCACTGGGTGACGGTCTTCGAGCGCTCTGATCGCATTGGCGGGCTCTTGATGTACGGGATTCCCAACATGAAGCTGGACAAACAAAAGGTGGTGCAGCGCCGGGTGGACCTGATGGCCGCCGAAGGGGTGCGCTTTGTCACCGGGGTCGAGATCGGCAAAGACATGCCCGCCACCCAGCTGCGCGGGGAATTCGATGCGATCGCGATGTGCTGCGGGGCCACCAAGGGCCGCGACCTGAACATCGAGGGCCGCCAGCTCGAGGGCATCCACATGGCGGTGCGCTTCCTGCATCTCAACACCAAAAGCGTGCTGGACTCCAACCTCGCCGATGGCCAGTACCTTTCGGCCAAGGACAAACACGTCATCGTCATCGGCGGCGGCGACACCGGCACCGACTGCGTCGGCACCTCGATGCGCCACGGCTGCAAGAGTCTCACCCAGTTCGAGATCATGGCGCGTCCCCCCGACACCCGCCAGCCCAACAACCCCTGGCCCGAGTGGCCCAAGGTCTACCTGCTCGACTACGGCCAGCAGGAGGCCAAGGCGCGTTTTGGCGACGACCCACGGCAATACCTGATCAACACCAAGAAGTTCGTGGGCGACGCACAGGGCAAGGTCAAGGAGTTGCACACCGTGCAGGTGGAGTGGGCCAAGGGCGACAACGGGCGGCCCTTTCCCAAGGAAATCCCCGGCACCGACAAGGTGTGGCCGGCCGACCTGGTGCTGCTGGCCATGGGTTTTCTGGGTCCCGAGGATACCATCCTCGAACAGCTGGCGGTGGAGCGCGACGAGCGCTCCAATGCCAAGGCCCAGTACGGGAGGTTTTCCACCAATGTCGAAGGAGTGTTCGCCGCCGGCGACATGCGGCGCGGGCAAAGTCTGGTGGTGTGGGCCATCAACGAGGGGCGCGGCGCGGCCCGCGAGTGCGACCGCTACCTGATGGGCCAGACCCAATTGCCCTGAGCCTGCTTCACTCCTTAGAGTCCGGGCGCGCGAGGAAAACTCGCGCGCCCTTTTTTATTGCCAGTAGGTGGCGAGCAGCCGCTGGGCCTCGGCTACCTGGGTGCCTTGGGCAATGAGTTGCTTGAGGTCGTCGACGGCCCCGACCTGCTGGGCCTCGGCCGCGCCATATCGCTTGATGCCCTCGGCGTAGGCCTGCCTGGCTTCCTCTACCTGGCCCAGCCGCAGGTAGGCCAGGCCCAGGTTGAACTGGCCCTGACTGCTGGGCTGCAGCGCCAGGGCCTGGAGGTAGTGGGTGATGGCCTCCTGCACCTCTCCCTTCAGGTAGAGATTCCAGCCCAGGTTGACGTGGGTAAACATGTCGTTGCCGTTTTTGTCCAGGGCTTTGCGGTAGGCCGTGATCGAGGCGTCGAATTGGCCCAATTTGAACAGGTCGGTGCCCACCTTGGCGTAGCGTTCGCCGGTGCCGCCGCGTAGCTCCATGCTTAGGATCTGGTTATAGATCCGCAGCGCTTCATCCAGTTGGCCATTTTCCTGGTAGAGTTGGCTCAATCCCAGATAGGTTTCGATGTTGTCCGAGTGCAGCTGGAGGGCCCGCTGGAAAGCGGCGATCCCGCCCTGGCGGTCGCCTTGCTCCTGGGCCACGCCACCCAGATTGTGGTAGAAGGTCGGGTTGCCGGGTTGCAGCTCAATCGCCTGTTGGTAGGCCTGTTCGGCCTCCGCTAGCCGCTTCAAGCCGCGCAGGGCCGTTCCGAGGTTGGCGTATACTCTGGGATCGCGAAAGCCCCTGCGGATCGCCTCCTGGTAGCCGAGGACAGCCTGTTCCAGATGTTTTGCCGAGTAGTGCAGGTTGCCTAGATCGTAGTAGTTGGCAGCGGTCTCTGGGTCGAGGGCGATGGTTTTTTCCAGCGCCTGGATGGCGCTGGCAGGGTCGCCGAACAGGCGGTCAATCTCGGCCAGGCGCTGGCGGGCCGGCAGGCAGCCTGGAAAGAGCGCTAGACACTGCTGATAGGTGGCACGGGCGTTTTCCAGGTCTCCCTGGTGCTCATAACACCCCCCGAGCAGAGTAAACAGGTCCTCTGTCGGGTGCTCTAGCAGGGCGCTGCGGCAGACACGAATGGCCTCGTCGACTTTTCCCTGGAGCCTCAAGTACAACACCCGCAAGCCAGGTGTTCCGGGATCGTCTGGATTTAGGCGGAGGGCCTCCTGGGCTAGATTAGTGGCTTCCTCGGTCTGTCCGGTGGCTATTAGGGCCAGGATGAGGCGCCGGTAGATCTTGGCATTTCCAGGGCTGTATTCCAAGGCGCGGTGGTAGGCGGGAATCGCACGGTTGAGGTCATTTTGTTGGGCGCGGTTGAGGCCGTAGTTGGCGTAGGCCTGGAAGAGTACCAGTTCGGCGTTTTTCCGCTGTTCGCCCTGGAACTTGTCCACTAGAGAGACCAGCCGGTTGCGGGCCTGTTGCGCGACCGCTGGATCGGGGCTGAACGACAGGTCTACTGAGCGGAAAAAGTTGAGATTGAGATCGGCGGAGAATTTTTGCAGCGCCTGGTCCAGGATCGGCTTGAGATCGTCGGTGCCCATCAGTTGCATACACAGCCGGCTGTAGGCGTCGAGCAGGGGAATGGTGTCGCTGCCGCGGCCAATGGCCCGCTCTAGCTGTTTGATACCGAGGTCGATTTCTCCCATGGAGATGTAGTTCCTGCCCGAGGTGTAAAAAGTCAGCGCTTCAGCTTTTTTCAGAGAGAAAAAACTGGAGGCCAGGATCAGGGCCAACGCACCAGCATAAGGAATCCAAGGTTTCAGATAGCGGCCCAGCCATAGACTGCTCCGCTCCAAGAGCCAGGCCAGGATCAGGGAGGAGCCGGCCGTGGACAGATAGAGGTAGCGGGAAGGACCCGCAGGCAGGTCCTTGACCACCTCCTCGGTCAGGACCAGGAAAGGCAGGAGCATTAACAGGGTCCACACCGCCCACAGCGCCGCTGGGTGGATCTTCTTCCACACCAATACCCCCAGCCCCGCCAGCACCCCCAGGCCCAGGCCCAATTCCCAGAGTTGTTGCTGGTACACGGCCACCAGGGCCCAATGGGCCGTGGTCAGCAAGCGGCTGCAGAACCACAAGAGCAGGCGGACGATGCCTTCCAGAATCGCCGGCAGGTTGGCGAACGAATAGTGGCTGAGGGCCTGAGCGGTGCTGGTTTTTTCGGCCGTCGTGTAGGAGATGAAGGCCAGGGTGGGCAGCATCAGCAGGCCCAGAGGCAGCAGAGAACGCCACAGGGGCTTTAGTCCCCTTTCTCCGCACCAGGCCCAGTAGAGGCAGAAAGGCCAGGCCATCAGAGCGGCCGGGTGCGCCAGTGCCCCCAGGGGCAGCATCCCGCAGAACCCCCAGAACCACCCCGGCCGCTGCGTCCGGTAATAACGCACGCAGCACAGGACCGCCCCCAGGCTCACCATCAGCGCCACCGGATAGTCCATGGCGGAGATCCAATGCACGGCTTGGAAGTGCGCCACATTGATCAGGAAGAGCAGGCCTCCCGCCATACTGAGTCCCAGACCCAGGCCCAGTTCCCAGGCGAGGTAGGCCAGAAGCAGGCTGGCCAGGGTGTGGAGGAAGACGACGAAGAGGTGATAGTAGGCCGGGTCGGGACCCCAGACGAGGTAGGGAAGGTTTTCGACCAGGTCAGCGAGCGGACGGCCCGACCCCACCGCCTTTTGCGTTGCAGGTGCAAAGAAAAAGGAAAAGTCTTCACTCAGGGCGATGCTGTCCCTGAAGACTTGGTCGTCGTGGGTATCCAGCAGGTGGTCGGCCAGGCTACCAAAGCAGCCCCAGGACACGGCGACCATCACCAGCAGGTAGATCAGCCAGGTCTGGCGGGTGGGGTGCAGGGAGAGAATTTCGGTGGCGGAGGTTGGTGGCAGAGGATTGGTCGACAAGGTTCACAACCCCAGGAGGTCCAAACTGTCCCGGTGGATCAGGGCGGCGATCTCCTTTTCGCGCAGGCGCGGCAGTGCGGTGCCGTCGAGCATTTTGTTCAGGTCGAAGAGTCCCTGGATGGAGGCGTCGATGGTGGTAAAAGGGTAGTCGCTGCCAAAGAGCAGCTTGTGCCAGACCCCGTATTCCTGCACCAGCATCAGGCTGTGGTAGAGCTGGAAGGGGCGATAGTGCAGGGCGCTGACATCGGCGTACACATTGGGATGTTTGCGGATCACCACCGCGCATTCCCCCTCGTAGGGGTGGCTCAGGTGGGCCATGATGATTTTGACCTGGGGGAAGCGGGTGGCCACCACGTCGAGGTGGCGGGGCAGGGTGCAGTCGAGGGGGGCCTGGGCCACGAAGGTGGTGCCGGTGTGGAGCAGGACCGGCAGGCGGTGTTCAGTGGCGTAGCGCCAAAGGGGATCGAGTTTTTCGTCGTGGGGGTAGAAGCCGGCGTACATGGACAGGAGCTTGATGCCCTTCAGGCCCAGTTGCTGGTGGCCGTGTTCCAGTTCCTTTTCCCAGCCGGGCTGGGTCGGGTCCACGGAGAGAAAGCCGATGCAGGTGTCGGCGTGGTCTCTGGCGTACTGGGCCACGTATTCGTCGTCCACCCACACGCCGGAGAGCCGGGCTTTGCCGCCGAAGACAATGGTCTTGTCGCAGCTCTGGGCACCCTGGCGGTAGGCTTCGTAGGTGACGCGCAGATCCAACTCCTGCCCGGCCCTGGCCACAAAGCGTGCCTGGCGGCGGAACTCGTCGGTAAAGTCGTCGGGGTATCTCCAGACATGGCTGTGTACGTCGACAATCATGGTCATCCTCCCAGTGGGGCCGAATCTTCTGTTGGTTCTGAGAAAATACGTTCCGGCTGAGCGCAGGGCAAAATTGCCGGCGACCGGTCTCCCCCGCTCAGAAAGTGCCTTCGCCGGCTGGCGCGGGCCGCCGGTAGGGGGAGGCGGCCGGCAGGGTGTCCAGCAACGCGGCCCGGCTGGGGAAGAGCAGGGCCGCCTGGCCCGGGTCCAGGGTACAGACCAGTCCGGTGCCATGGTGGCGCAACAAGATCTGGCCGCGTTCGTCCTGGGGTCCCACCTCCAGCACATCCACGCTGTCGGCTTCGTCCCTCAGGCGCAGCTGGCCCTGGAGGGCGAGGGGTGTATGGGGGTCCACGAGGGCGGTCCAACGGAGCTGGTCTAGGAAATCGACATAGGCAAAGGCATTGGCCGTGCCGCAGACCAGGTCCTGGCCGCCCCACTCGGCCCGCCATTGGTATTCGGGTAGCTGGGGGGGACGGCCGGGCAGGGGGGGCGGGGCCGGGGCGGTCGGTATCCGGCGCAGGGAGCGGAGGGGGTAGTTGGGGCGCGAGAATTCGACCTGGGCGACGGGCTTGCGTCCCAGCGCTGCGGGCAGGACGCGGTTGTCCAGCAGGGGGGGGGCCGTGCGGCCCAGGGCCAGGCGGGGATTGGCGTGCAGGTGGAAGATGGTGTCCGAGCCGGCGGGGCGGGCGTAACACTCTGGGGCCCCCGGACCGGGGATGCCCTGCCCGATCCACACTTCAGCCAGGGGGAGGCCCCCTTCGCCTTCTACTTTCAGCTTCAGGGCCTGCTCGGGGCTCAATCCCAGGCGGGTTAGATCCGCGCTACCCGCGCCGTACACCGTGCCCGGGGCGCGCAGCAGGCTCTCCAGCACATAGTCGACGCCCTCGGCCTGGGCAAAGGCGTCGAAGTACCCGGGGTATCTCCAGATCCCTGCCCGCAGCACATAGGTCCAGGTCTGGGGCCCCAGTTGCACCAGCAGCCGTTGCGGCGCTGTGGTGGGTGCCTTGGTCATCGGGCGCAGGATGCCGGTTTCCAGGCGCCGGGCCTGCTGCCGTGTTTCGAGCAGGTAGTTGGCCAGGATGAGCAGAGCCAGCAAGGCCAACAGGGAGAAGGGCAGGCGCTTCATCTGGCCAGTCTCAGCGGGTGGTGGCGCCGGCGCCAGCGGTACAGGCCCCCCAGCAGCAGGAGCAGCGGACCGGCTCCCAGGGCAAAAGCGCGCCAGCAGGCTTTGGCCCCGGTATCGATAAAGGCAAAGCCGCGAGAGGCTGGATGGCGGGCCTGGAGCGCGGCCAGCTCCGGGCCGTACGCCGCGCGGGCCACGGCGTTGAGCATGAACTGCGCATCTTCGAAGCCGGGGGCGTAGAGGTAATCATCCTTGAACATCTCGGAGGAGCCGATCAGCAAGAGCTGGCCGGGCGCTTGGCCCGGGGCCGGCGGCAGCAGCGAGACCTTGCCTTCGGCGCTCAGCGCGGGAGGAGGGAAGACCCCTTCCAGGTCCAGGGCCAGCGGTTGCCTGCCGGGCAGGTACGAGGTCGGGGTGAAGATCTCGGGGGGCAACCAGCCGCCCTGCCAGGCAAAGGACCAGGCCTGGTCCGAGGTGCTGACCAGCACCTGGGAGGTCAGGCCCAGGGCCTGGAGGCGGTTGATATCGAGGGCAAAGCGGTTGCCCCAGATGAAGAGCAGATCCCCCAGGTGGCGGGTGATTTCGGAAGCGGGAGAGAAATCGGTGCCCACCGCGCGGATCAGGAAAGGCAGGGCCACCTCCTGGGGGTCGTATTCGCGTTGGGCGCTGCGGTTGACCTGGGTGGCCAGGGCCAAATGGTGCTGGGTGCGGTCCATCAACACCTCGCGCACCTGCTCCACGCCCAGCAGATTCAGGTAGCGGTCCAGATCCTGGAACTGGGGCTGGGGCCAGTACACGGTCTGGAAGCCGGCGCCCCGGTACTGGCGCTGCTGGATATTGAAATGCTGCAGGGCGACGATGCCTGGCCGGCCCTGGGCCAGGTGCTGGCCCAGCAGTATTATGAGGCGCCCCGAGTCGCGGCGCGGCTGCATCCAGAGAAAGACATCGGTGTCAGCGGGCAGCACTGGTTCCTGGGGATTTACGTAGGTGACATCGTAGCCGTAGTCCTGGAGCAGGATTTTCAGCTGGCGGTACACGTCGGTGCCGCTGGGGGCGCTGAGTCCCTGGCGCTGGAAGTCCTCCAGTGCTTCGGCTGGCGAGAGGCGGGGCCAGTCGGCGACCACTGCCACGCGGGGAGCGCGGCCCATCTCCAGGCGTTTGAGGGCGGCGGCCACCAGAAATTCCAGGTGGCCTGCGCTGCGCTGGTCCAGGTGCGGGATCAGGGCGCTCTTCCCCTCCTCCTCCAGGCGCAGGCCGCTCCACACCAACTGCCTGGCCAGGGTATCCTGCAAGACCCGCTGCACCTCGATGGGCCGGAACCCTTGGACCTGCAGGCGGGTGCGCTCGCCCTGGTCTGCAGGGCGCAGGAAACGGACGGCGAGGCCTGCCCGGCCGAGGAGGTTTTTGATTTTCGGTTCGATGATCTTCAGGCCGGGCGGCATGGAGGCCTGTGGGGTGAGCGCGGCTTCCACTTGCAGATTCGCGCGGTGCTGGTCGAGGAGTTGCATGGTCAGTGGAGCCGGGGTGTTGAGTTTTTCTTCGGTCAGGTCGAGCTGCACCGGGCTCATAGATCTCCCGAGCCAGGGAAGGGCGATGAGGCCGGCCAGGGCCAAGCCCGGGCGCAGGACGGTCTCCAGTGCCGGGGGGGACCAGCGCCGCCCACTGCCGCGATAGCGACGCAGGCCCAGTACGATCAGGATTAGGGGCAGGGCAAAGACGGCCCAGCCGCGCCAGAAAAGCCGGGCGGCGTTGCCCAGGGGAGGCAGGGGTTGGGGCTGGGGCCGTTCCACCCGGATGCGCACCAACCGCTGCGGGGCGGCCAGGGTGCGGGCTAGGTCGCGCAGCAAGGCCTGATGCCCGTAGCCGGGCTGGTCGATGAACGGGTCCTGGAAGGGGCTGGGGCTGGCCAGCACCACCAGTTGACCCACCCAGGGGTCCTCGGGTTTGAGCAAGACCATCAGGTTTTGCTTGCCCACCTGGAATTGGGCTTGGGACAACTCGGCCTGGCTGAATTCGCCCTGGGGCAGGGGCTGCACCCAGGCATTTTCGGTGGTGGTAGCCACCACTTCGGCCTGGAAGCCGGCGGTGGCCACAGCCGCGGGGTCCAGCTCCAGGGCGCTGGCGCCCACAAAGCCCAGGGCGCCGCGCGCCTGGGCGACAAAACTTCTCCCATCGCGGAAAGCCGGGGTGCAGCGCAACTGGAAGGAGGCCTCCACCTGGCTGAGGCTGCCGCCGGCCGCCACCGACACCGGGCCGGCGGCCCGATCCAGCAGCAGGTCGGGCTGGGGCCGCAGCCCCCAGGGCCGCAGCAACTCTTCCCAGGCGGTGGACAGGGGCAGGGCGCGGAAGCGCCACTGGCCGCCGGCTGGCAGGTATTCGATGGCATAGGCGCTGCCGGCCAGCACCGCCGAACGCCCCTCGTCGAGGAAGCGCCGCAGTTGGCGCACCTGGGCCGGGGAGATGGTCTGAGGCTGAATCCAGAAGAGCACATCGGCGTCGATGGGAGCGCCCGGATCGCGGTCCAGATCCACCTCCACCACCGGCCCGTACTGGCTCAGGTAGCGGGGCAGTAGCTGGCAGGTGCCGGGGGGTGCCGCCACAGCAAAGGTGGGTTGCAGCGGCTGGGCAAGCGTTTGCAGATTGGCAATAATCAGCTCTTCGAGCAGGTCGCTTTGCTCGATGCTCTGAATCAGAATCTCCGGGGCTCCTTCGGGGGCCAGCACCAGGGAGGACCAGATCTCCTGCTGCTGGTGTTCGTCCTCTAGAACCCGGCGCACCTTGAAGGGGGAGACTTTCTTGGCGGCGGCATAGGTGATGCCCGGTGCTCCGCTCAGTGCGGGGTCGAGGACGCGGAGTTCGAGATGGCCGTAAGCGTGTGCCTGCAGGGCCTCCAGCACTTGCCGCACCTCAGCTTCGAGGTGCTTCAGGCGCGAGGGCATGCGCTCCGGATCGGTGGAGAAATAGGTGATGGAGACTTTGTGGTCCAGCTGGCGGAGGAAGGCGATGGTCTGGGGGGAGAGGGTGGAGGGCGAGGCCCCATCCAGGTCCAACTCCCAGTGGTTGCGCCGCGCCAGCCGGCCCCCCTGCAGGGCAATGAGCAGCAGCAGGACCAAAGTGAGCCCGGCGTGCAACAGCAGGGAACGCCTCAAAGCTTGCTCCGCCTGAGGACCAGGTCGTTGGCCCAGAGGAAGAAGCCGCTCATCAGCAAAAAGTAGAACACGTCGGCCAGGGCCACCACACCCCGGCCAAAGGCCTGGTAATGCGGCATGACGGAGACCGATTCGTACAGCCAGGTGCCCACCTGCCAGCCCGGGCTCAGGCCGTCGAGGACCTCGACTACCTGCTCGTAGCCGCTGAAGACAAAGAAGAAACCGATGAGGGCGGCCAGCACAAAGGCGACGATCTGGTTGCGGGTCAGGCAGGAGACCAGGACGCCGAAAGAGAGGAAAAAGGCGCCCAGGGCCCCGGCCCCCAGGTAGTTGGCCAGGATCAACCCCAAGTCCGGATCACCCAGCCAGCAGAGCATGAGGGCGATGGGCAGGCTGCCGGCCAGCACCACCAGATAAAAACCCAGGGCCGCCAGGTATTTGCCCAGCACCAACTGAGAGGAGCGCAGCGGCAGGGTCATCAGCAGCTCAAAGGTGTGCTGGGCCCGCTCCTCGGCCCAGGTGCGCATGGACAGGGCGGGAATAAAGGGGATGAGCAGAAAGGGCAGCACCTCGAAGTAGGGGGACATGTCCACCACCCCGTCGAGAAAGAAGGTGTTCATAAAGGTAGTGCCCGAGAGTACCAGAAAAGCGGTGGCGCAGATATAGGCGATGGGGGAGTCGAAGTAGGCTTCCAGTTCCCGAGCACAGATGACCAGCACGCCTTCGACGTAGGCTCTGGGGGCGCGAAACTCAGGCATGATCGGGACCCCGGCTGGTCTGGACCAGGTGGGCGAAGAGTTCTTCAAGGCCGGCCTGGGGCCTGCCGCTGGCGGCGGCCAGGTCGGGAAGCCGGCCCTGGGCCAAGAGCCGGCCCTGATGGATGATCAACACCCGGTCGCTGGATGCTTCCACGTCGGCGATGATGTGGGTGCTGAAGAGCACGGCTCGGTCCCGGCTCAGCTGGCGCAGCAGTTGGCGGAACGCCATCACCTGCATCGGGTCGAAACCGTGGGTGGGCTCGTCCAAAAGCAGGATGGGAGGATCGTGGATGAGGGCCGAGGCCAGGCCGATGCGCTGGCGGTATCCGGTCGAACATTGGCCCACCCGCTGCAGCAGCACGCCCTGAAGACCACAAGTTTGCACCGTGCGCTCCAGGTGGCCGGCCAGGTCAGTGCCGCGCAGACCGCGGGCCCGGCCCACGAAGAGCAGGAACTTGTCCACCCGCATGTCCAGGTAGAGTGGGGTGTCGCCCGACAGATAGCCGATGCGCTGGCGCACCTCCAGAGGTTGCAGGGCGGTGTCGAGGCCGTCGACCAGGATACGGCCCGAGCTGGGGAGCAGGAAGGTGGAGAGCATCTTGAGCACGGTGCTTTTGCCGGCCCCGTTGGGCCCGACAAAACCGACGATCTCGCCGCGTTCCACCCCAAAGCTGACTGCGTCGACCGCTTTGAGGGCGCCGTAGTAGCGCGTGACAGATTCTACCGCAATCATGGTCATAAATAGCTGGACTAGCTCCGGGCAGTCAATAAGGGCAGAACGCCCCGCTGCGGGAATGGTTTCAGGCGGCGGCCGGGGTGTGGCGCTGCGGGGCGCGGGCCAGCCACAGCTCCAAGAGCAGCAGCAGCAGGGCCAGGGCCAGGCATTCGCGCCACAGTTCGCGGCCGTAGCGGTTGCCCAGCACCAGGGAGCGCAATTCGTCCTGGGGTTGGAAGAAGCGGGTGCGCCCAGGACCAAAGAGCTGTTCGAGGTGCTGGCGGGATACCAGGCTGAGATCGGCTTCGCGGGGATCGGGATTGACGGCGAAGAGATCGACCAGCCGGCCCTCCTTCCACAGGCGCCACAAGCCCGCTTCCCCGGCGTGCGGGATCTGCCACCAGCAGCGCCCCGCCTGCATCGTCGCCGAAAGCCACAGCTTGCGGCCGGCAGGGGTTTCTGCCTGGAGGTGATCGTCGGCGCTGGTGCCGGGCAGGTAACGTCTCAGCGTTTGGCCCACCAGGTAGGGTTGATCGGCTTCGGCAGGCAGACTCAGGTAACGCACCAGGCGGTGGATCATGGGGGCAAAGAGTCCCTTGAGGGGCAGGTCGTTCCACTCCAGGGAGAGGGGGGTGGTGAAGAGCACCACCTGGCCCTGCTCTTTCCAGCCGAGGATGGCGGCTGGCTGGCCGTCGGCAAAGTGGACCATCGGCGCACTTTCCTGGTCAGCCGTGGCGGCGGCAGCCAGCGAGAAGAAGGCGCGGAAATGTGGCTGATCCCCGGCATCCCGGGTGAAGAGTCCCTCAAAGAGGGAGTGATAGGGCAGTTGCGGGCTCAGGCCCTGGCCGGTGTTTGTGCTGCCCGGCTGGCCGATGACCGCTCCCAGCCGCGCCGGCAAGAGGCCGGGCAGCAGATTGCGGTTGAAGAAATTCAGATCGGCCTGCGGGGAAGGAAAGAGGACCAGCGAGCCGCCGCCGGCGACAAAGTTCTGCACCAGGGCCGCCTGTTCGGGGGAGAGATAATTCAGATTGCACAGCAGCAGCACCTGGGTCTGCTCTAGCAGGGAGGGTTCCAGCTCGACGACCAGCCCGAAGCGCAGCGCCAGGGCTGGGTCGGCCGCAGCGCTGGCGGCCAGGGCGCGCCGCGGATAATAGGTGTCTTCGGGTTGATGGCCCAAGACCAGCACTCGGAAGGAGTCGGGCACGCTGAGGGTGAAGTAGCGGCGGTTGTCCAGGGGCAGGGCGTCATCCTGGACCTCCACGTAGCCGCCGAGCAGACCAGCCCGGCGCGGGGTCAGGGCAAAGTCGAGCTGGAACTCTTCCCCTGGGCGCAGGTCTGCTTCCTGGTGGCGGACCCGCTCACCTTCGAGGTACACGTCCACTGCGGTCTGCGGCGCCGGCTGGGACGCGGTATTGGCCAACAGGGCTCGGGCGTTCAGTTTCTTGCCCGGTGCCGCCAACCACGAAGAGAAGCGAACTTCATCCACATGGATATTGCCCCGTTCGGCCGTCCCCAGGTCGGCGATATAGATCTGCGCCTGAGGCAGCCATTCGGCCTTGGGCGAGACCTGCGCCCAGTTGTGGCGGGCCAGATCGCCCAGCAGGTAGATCTCCTGGCGCAGTTGCGGGTGGGCAGCGCAGAAATCGGTGGCAGCCCGCAGAGCCGGCTCCAGGTCAGTGGCCTCCTGGGTGGGCGCCAACTCTCCCAGTTGTTTGGCCAGTTGGTCGCGCCCGGCGGCGGGGTCGGTGCCCAGGGGCCGGCTGGCAAAGGGAATGAGCACCACTTCGTCGCGCCGGGAGAAAATATCCAACAGGTCCTGGGCCTGATGGCGCAGCTGATCGAAGAGCGGGACGCCCCCTTGGCGATAGCCGGTGCTGTAGGAACAGTCGAGCAGCACCGCGGCAGCCACCGGGGCAGTGCTGCCCCCCCAGCCGGCGCCGGCCTGGTGGGCCGGCCGGGCAAAGGCCAGGGCGATCAGGGCGATGATCAGAGTGCGCAATAATAGCACTAGCCATTGGCGCAGACGCAGGCGGCGCAGGCGGCTGTGGTGCAGGCGGCGCAGGAAGTCGAGGTTGCTGAAAGGCTGGGGCTGGGACTGGCCCCGGTGCAGCAGGTGGATGGCCAGCGGGATGAGCGCGGTGGCCAGGCCGATCAGAGCGAGGGGGTTGAGGAATTGTAACACGCCTCAGGCCGAGGCGGGATGGCGTTTCTCTTCGGCCTCGATGAGGCGCATAATCTCGGCGGCGTCGGCGGCGGAGATCAGTCTCTTCTTGAAGTCGTCGTTCTTGAGCAGGCGCGAGATGCGGGCCAGGGCCTTGATATGCGGGCCGGAGACGTTGGCGGGGGAGACCAGCAGAAAGAATACGTAGGCCGGCTCGCCGTCTAAGGCCTCAAAGTCCACGCCCCGCTTGTGGATGCCCAGGGCTGCGGCCAGGCGGGTGACTGCATCGGACTTGCCGTGGGGGATGGCGATGCCGTCGCCAATGCCGGTGCTCATGATCTTTTCGCGTTCGACCACGGCCTGGAGTACTTTTTCTCTGTCGGTGAAGACCGATCCCGCCTCCAGAGAATCGACCAGCTCCTTGATGATCTCTTCCTTGGTCTCGCCCTGGAGGCCGACGAGCACGGAGTGGGGAGAGAGGATGTCCAGTAGGGTCATCTGCGCTTCTCCAGCAGAAATTGCACGAAGCCACCTTAGAGCGGCAGGCAATGTATTGTGGATTAGGCAAAGATAGAGATGCAAAAATCATAAGTCAACAGGCTGTGCCTGCCGACGGCGGCGTGCTTGACGATGGGGGGGAAGGGCGTACATTCAGGACATTTTGCAGGAGGCGAACACGGCAATCGGGCACACCCTGCTCTTCATCGCCTACCATTATCCCCCGGTCCATTCGAGTGGGATCGAGCGCGTCTTGCAGTTTGCTCGCCACCTGCCCGAATTCGGCTACACTCCCCTGGTCCTGACCACCGCGGCCTTTGGCGGGGCCAGCGATATGCAGGTGCAGCGCGCCTGGGAACCGCTCAAGCTCTATCGGCAGCTGTGGAACCGCGGTGCGCCGGGCGGCATGGTGCCCTCCTCCCAACGCACTGATTCGGGCTCGCTGAGGGGGCTGGTCCGTTTCGTGCGCCGCTGGGCGCTTTTTCCCGACCTGCAGATCACCTGGGTGCCCTTTGCCCTGCAGCGGGCCCTGCAGATGGTGGAGCGGGACGCTCCAGCGGCCCTCTACACCACCTACCCGCCGGCCAGCGCCCACTTGCTGGGGCTGCTGCTCAAGCGGCGGACCGGTTTGCCCTGGGTGGCCGATTTCCGCGACGCGTGGACCACCGATCCTCTGGAACCAGATCTGCCCGCCTGGCGGCAGGCCCTGGAGGGAAAATTGGAGCAGGAGGTGGTCGAGGCGGCAGATCTGGTGATTACCGCTACCGAATTGAGCGCCGAGTATCTGCGGAACCGCTATGCGCGAGCGCGAGTCCAGGTCATCACCAACGGCTTCGATCCGGAGGAATTCAGCGGTGTCCAGGCACCGCCGCCCACCGTGGGTCCATTGCGGGTGGTGCACACCGGCTCCTTTGCCTACAGTCATCCCCAGCGCTCCCCCCAACCCCTTTTTGCGGCCCTCGAGGCGCTGCTGGCCGAGGACCGGGCCTGGGCCGGCCGGCTGCGGCTGGTCCTGGCCGGCAGCCTCAGCCCGGACGAGCGCCGGGCAGCAGGGGCCCTGGAAGCGGCCGGCATGGTGGAATGCCTGGGGACTTTGGAACGCCGGCAGGCACTCGAACTGCAGCAGCAGGCCCATCTGCTGCTGCTGGTGGACCACGCCCGCCCCTGGCCCGCCTCCAATGTCCCGGGCAAATTCTACGAGTACCTGGCGGCCCGGCGTCCCATCCTGGCCCTCTGCGGGCCGGGCATGGTGGCGGATTTGACGCGCCGGCTGGGGACCGGGTTACACGCGCCGCCCGACGACGTGGGAGCCATCCGCCAGGTGCTGGTCGAGGCTTGGGAGCGCTTCGGCCAGGGCCAGCTGCACGGCGCGGTGGCGGCAGAACAACTGGCTCCTTTTCACCGCCGCGAATTGACCGGCCAACTGGCAAGCTGCTTCGACTCCCTGCTGGCCCGGCGATGAAGGCGCATCTCTCCCTAGGGCTCTTTGTCCTGGCACTGATCCTGCGCCTGATCTACGTATTACAAGAATATCCGGTGCCGCCCCAGGATACCCCCGATTACGACGAAATCGCCCTCAACCTGCTCAAGGGGGAGGGTTTTGTGGCCCGCGAGAATTGGTTCGGTTTCGAAATGCACTCCTGGCGGGCACCCTTCTATCCTTTTTTCCTGGCCGCAGTGTACGGGGTGTGTGGGCACAGCCACCTGGCCGTCGAGGTGGTGCAGGCAGTGGTGGGCGCCGGCACGGTAGTGCTGCTCTATGGGCTGGGTCTGCGGATCTGGCCACCCGCCGCTTTGGCTGCCGGGCTCTTTGCCGCGGTGTACGGCCCGCTAATCGTCAGCACCGGGGAGGTGATGAGCGAGACCTGGTTCACCTTCTGGCTGGTGCTGGCCGCGTATCTTTTAACCGCCCCAGGCAGTCGCCGTGTACTGCTGGGCGGAGGGGTCGCCATCGGCCTGGCTGCCCTCACCCGGCCGGTGGGCCTGCTCTTCTGGCCGGCCATGGCCCTGGTGGCGCTGCTGGCAGGGCACCGGGAGGGGCTGCGCCGCAGCCTGTGGGTGGGCCTGGCGCTGGGAGCGACCATCCTGCCCTGGACGGTGCGCAATTACCTGGTCCACCAGGCCCTGGTACCCATCTCCACCCACGGGGGGTTTATCCTGGCCCGCAGCAATGCGGCCCAGCCCGACTGGCGCCAGGAGCGGGGTTGGGGCATAACGCGGGAGACCTTTGTCCAGATCCCTTCGGAGGTGGAGCGCGACCGCCGCTGGCAAGAGCAGGGCCTCGAGTTCATCCGCACCCATCCGGGCGTCTACCTGCGTTTGTCGGCAGAGCGCTTGCTGCGCTTCTGGTACTTCTTTCAGCCGGGTTACAACTTCTGGTTCACCCTGCTCCTGCCCTTTTTTGCCGTGGGCCTGTGGCGCTACGGATTGCGGGAGGAGTTTCTGCTGCTGAGCATTTTTTTGGCAATTTCCCTGGCCGCCTTCTGCCTGATTCTCTACGGTTCGGGGCGTTTCCGTCTGCCCCTGGAGCCCTTCTTCATCCTCTTTGCCGCCGCTGCCGCTGAGGACCTGATCCGGCACCAGGGGCGGCGCGCCTGGCTGCTGCTGGGAGGGATGGTGGCAGCGAATCTGATCTTCTACTGGCAGGACGAGGCCCTGCGCGCCCTGGTGCTGGACTTTTTGCGCCGATGGCAGCTCAAATGAGGCCCCGGCTCTCCATCGTCATTGTCAACTGGAACACCCGCCAGCTCTTGCGCGACTGCCTGGAGGCCCTCCAGGCCGACCCTGCCTCCAGCCAGTGGGAGGTGCTGGTGGTGGACAACGCCTCGGCGGACGGCAGCGCGGCCATGGTGAGGAGCGTTTTTCCCCAGGTGCAGTTGCTGGCCAGCCCGGAGAACCTGGGTTTCAGCCGGGCCAACAACCTGGCCCTGGAAAAGGCGAGGGGAGAGTACCTACTGCTGCTCAATTCGGATACTCGGGTGGAGAAAGGAGCACTGGAGGCGCTGGTGGGTTTTATGGAGGGCCAGCCCCGGATCGGGGCGGCCGGGCCCATGCTGCTCAATGCAGATGGATCGCTACAACTATCGTGTGGTATCGCCCCCAGCCTGCGGACCGAAATTGTGCATAAATTGTTATTGCACAGACTCTTCCCCTTCTTTAAATTAGCCGGCTGGGATCACCGCTCAGCCCGTGCGGTGGGCTGGGTTTCGGGGGCGTGCCTTTTGATCCGCCGGCAAGCCCTCGAAGAAGCAGGGGCTCTGGACCCGGCCATCTACATGTGTTGCGAAGACCTCGAGTGGTGTATGCGGTTGCGCAAGAGGGGTTGGCAGATCTTCTACTATCCTTTCAGCCGCGTGGTCCATCTAGAAGGCCAGAGCATCCGCAAGAACCTGGGAGAGATGCTGGTGGTCAGCCAGCAGAGCCTGTACTACCTCTTCCAGAAACATTTTGGCCCGGGGCAGCTGCGCATCCTCCGCCTGCTGACCCTCATCGAGATGGGGTTGCGCAGTGTCTTGTGGGGTGTTCTCTGGGGCTGTTTCCCGGCCCGGCGGACCGAAAGCCGGCAACGCTTGCAGGCCTACCGCCAGATCCTGCGCCGGTCCCTGCTCGACCGTGCGTACTGGTCGCCGATGAAAACCCCCGCTGACAAGCGAAGTCCGGAGAGCTGAGATGGCAGGTCATATCCAATTGTTCAAACCCTGGTTCGAAGCGGCGGAACACGAGGCCTTCCGTCAGCCGCTGGAGACCGGCTGGGTGGGTCCCGGACCCAAGGTGAAGGAATTCGAGCAACGCTTTGCCCAGTACGTCGGCACCAAACACGCCATCGCCCTGAATTCGGCCACTGCCGCCCTGCATCTGGCGATGCTGGTGAGCGAGGTGAAGGACCGGGAGGTGCTGACCACATCCATGACTTTTGTGTCCACCAACCACGCCATCCTCTACGCCGGTGGCCGCCCGGTGTTCTGCGATGTCGAGCCGGGCACCCTCAACATCGACCCGCGCGACCTGGAGCGCCGCATCACCCCGCAGACCCGGGCGCTGATGGTGGTCCACTATGCGGGGCATCCCTGCGCCATGGACGAACTGGTGGAGATCGCGCGTCGGCACGGGCTGGCCCTCATCGAAGATGCCGCGCAGGCCTGCGGCGGCACCTACGGCGACCGCCGGTTGGGCAGTATCGGCGACATCGGCTGCTACAGCTTCGAGTCCAAGAAAAACCTCTCTACCGGCGACGGGGGCATGTTCACCACCAACGACGACGCGGTGGCCGAGCGGGTGCGCAAGCTGCGCTGGATGGGTATTTCGCGCGGTACCTGGGACCGTTTCAACAACGGTCACCCGGGCCGGGCCTGGGAGTACGATGTTGAAGAGGTGGGCTTCAAGTACGGCATGAATGATCTGGCCGCGGCCCTGGGGCTGGTGCAGCTGGACAAATTGGAGCGGGCCAATGCCCTGCGCCGGCGCGTGGTGGAGCGTTATCGGGAGGCGCTGGAGGGGGTGGAGGGTATCGAGCTGTTCGACCAGCGCGCTTATGGCCAGAGCGCGCACTACAGCATGGTCATCAAGGCCGACGAGCGCGATGCGCTCTGCGATTACCTGGCGGCGCACGATATCGAGTCGGCGGTCCACTTTTACCCCAACCATTTGCTGCCCATCTACCAGCCCTACACCACTCGTTTGCCGGTGGTCGAGGTGGAGTGGCGGCGCATCCTGACCATCCCCCTTTACCCGCACCTAGCCGCCGAGGCCCAGGAGCGGGTGATCGCTTGCATCCGGGGTTTTGCCGCTGGCCGGGCGGCTTCCCGGCGTTGAGGCCGGCCCGCGGCCCGCAGCAGGAGACAACTGCGGTTTTGAAGGTGCTTTTTGCCACCCAATACGGCATGTTGGCCGCCAGCAGCCGGACACGGGTTTTTCAGTACCTGCCCTATCTACAAGCCCAAGGCATCCAGGCCCAAGTCATCACCGTACTTCCCGACCGAGCCCTGGGGGGCTCACAGATCCAAGTGACCCACAGCCCCTGGAGCAAGCTGGGCTACTATCTGTGGGCTGCCTGGCGCACCTTGGGTTGCGGTCTACAAGTTTGGTGGGCGGCCCAGGACGCCGAGGTGCTCTTCATCCAGAAGATTATTTTTCCGGCCCCGGTGCGTTGGCTATTGCGCTGGCGTCGGCCCCCGGTGGTCTACGACTTCGACGACGCCATCTTCACCACCGAGGTGCGCGGCCAGCACTGGCTGGCTGCCTGGAAGCAGCGCCGCAATGCCGCCGGCCTGCCGGCCATGCTGCGGCTGGCCGACCACACCCTAGTCGAGAATGAGTACACCGCTGCTTTTGCCGCCGACTATTGTCCCCAGGTCTCGATCATCACCGGTCCCATCGATACCCGGCGTTACGCCGCCGGCAGCCGGCCTGCTGGCGAGCGGGGCGAAGTGGTGCTGGGGTGGATAGGCAGTGCCACCACGCTGCCCTATCTCCAGCTGCTCCGCATCCCACTGGCGCGGCTGGGCCGGCGCTTTCCCCAGCTGCGTCTGCGGGTGATCGGCGCGGCGGCCGTAGATCTGGAGGGCCTGCCGATCGAAGCCCGCTCCTGGTCGCTGGAAGGGGAAGTGGAGGAGTTGCGCCGCTTCGACATCGGCCTAATGCCGGTGCCCGACGATCCGTGGACCCGCGGCAAGGGCGGATACAAGTTGCTCCAGTACATGGCCACAGGCCTGCCGGTGGTCACCAGCCCGGTGGGGGTCAACTGCCAAATCGTCCGCGACGGTGAGACGGGTTTCTGGGCAAGTACCCCCGAGGAGTGGGAGGAGCGCCTGGCGCGCCTGATCGCCGATCCAGCCCTGCGCCGGCAGATGGGGCAGCGGGGGCGGGCGGTGATGGAGGCAGACTACGCCCTGGAACTGCAGAGTCGGCACCTGGCGGAAATCTTGAGACAAGTGGCCGCGAAAGAGGTCCTATGAATCCTGCCTCTGCCTTCGGCCAGGATCGCCGTTGCCTTGGGAGGGGGTGCCTTATTGCGTTTATTTCCTTATACTTTTATAAGTACAGTCCGAAACTGCTGACTGTCGGTGATTTTATTGTCTTGGGTGATACTAGTCACTTCGCCAGCCGGCTGGCAGCTGGAATTTTTGAGTATCATGCCACCCCGGAGTTATCGTCAATCGTCTTTCGATCTGGTCTGGGGGTAGGCGCTGTCAGTTGCTGTGGGCTGTAGACTACTGGGATAGTGCGTATGAGAGTTCTGATCACCGGAGGAGCAGGTTTCATCGGGTCCCACTTGGCTGAGCGTCATCTGCACATGGGCGACCAGGTCTCGATCATCGACAACCTCTCCACCGGCAGCATCAAAAACGTCCAGCACCTCGAAAACAACCCCAGGTTTTCCTGCACCATCGACGATATCCTCAACGTCGAGGCCATGCGCCCCTTGGTGGCCGAGTGCGACTTGATCTACCACCTGGCTGCGGCAGTAGGGGTGGAACTCATCATCGAAAACCCCCTTCAGTCCCTGACCACCAACATCCGCGGCACCGAGATCCTGCTCGAACTGGCCAACGAAAAAAAGAAAAAGGTGGTGCTGGCCTCTACCTCCGAGATCTACGGCAAGCGCAACGGCCACGTGCCTTTCAAGGAGGATGCCGACCGCCTGCTAGGCCCCACTACCGTGACCCGCTGGAGTTATTCCACCTCTAAGGCGGTGGACGAACTGCTGGCGCTGGCCTATTGGCGCGAGAAGCGCCTGCCCTGCGTCATCGTCCGCCCCTTCAACATCGTGGGGCCGCGCCAGAGCGGGCACTACGGCATGGTGGTGCCCCGCTTCATCCGCCAGGCGATGCTGGGATATCCGATCACGGTGTACGGAGACGGGGAGCAGCGCCGCTGTTGGACTTACATCGACGATGCCCTCGACGGGCTGGTGGGGCTGGCGACCAGCGACAAGGCCGTGGGCGAGATCTACAACCTGGGCTCGCATTTCGAGACCAGTGTCAAGGACCTGGCCGATAGGGTCAAGGCCCTGGCCAAGAGCAAGTCGGAGATCGAACTCATCCCCTATGAGCACGCCTGGCGCAAGGGAGTGTACGAAGACCTGCTCTACCGAGCCCCAGATCTGGAAAAAATTCGCAACTGCGTGGGCTACGACCCCAAGGTGGATCTCGACGAGGCGCTCACCCGCATCATCGCTCACTTTGAGCGTTGATTATCGGCCCAATGTTTCGGCCAGGCGGGGGATGAAGAACCACTGGAGCCGGCCCTGGCCGGCCCGCACCTCGGACCAGCGCTCCGCCTCCAAGGCGAGGGCGGCCAAGCCGGCGGTGGGCAGATGGCAGACGCCGCCTCCCAACAGGGCCAGCCACTCCTCCAGGCCCGGATTGTGGCCCATCACTAGCACCGGATCACAGCGGTCGTCCTGCTCGCCCAATACCGCACCGAGCGTCTGGGGGGGTGCCAGATAGAGCCGCGGGTCAAAAGTCAGGTCACAGGAGTCCAGGGCCGCGGCCAGGCCCTCGGCGGTTTCCCTGGCCCGGGCCGCAGGCGAGGACAGGATCAGTCGTGGTTTCTCCTCCAGGCCGCTCAGCAGATGGGCCACCAGCGGCACCGCCTGCCTGCCGCGTTTGTTGAGGGGGCGGTCGAAGTCGGCCCCAGCCGTGGACCAGTCGGACTTGGCGTGGCGCATGATCAGCAGAGTTTTCACCGTTCACAGCACTCCGGTAAATAAGTTGCGCCCCATCCGCAGAGGCGGTATTTTCTAAAATATACCCTCCCCGGACTCAACCCTCCACCCAGGGATGTCGCGGATGTCTACCAGCCCTCTCGAAATCGAGCTGGATATCAACCCCGCTTCGCGTTTTGAACTGATCGACATCAGCGCCAGGATTGCCCAGGACCGGGGCGATGTACTGGCCGGATTCCGCAAAGCCCTCTATTGCTCCTTCCACACCACGGCCGGTTATCTAGAGCAGGGCTTCTGTGAGCGGCTGGGCCACAGCCGCAAGCAGCTGGACCCCTTCTTCAGGGCCATCCAGCGGATCTTTCCTCCCAATGCAGGCTATTTTCACGACCGCATGCAGCTGCGCGACGAGCTGAGTGATAGTGAGAAGGAGCGCGAGCCGGTCAACGCCGACTCCCACCTGACCTTCATCAGCGCCGGCCTGAAAAACTGTGTCACCTACCTCAACCGCCCGGGCCAGCCGGTTTACTTCGTCGAGCTGGACGGGATCTACAAACAATATCGCCGGCAGCGCCGCACCGCGGTGCTGGCCTATAACGACGAAGAAATCGTCTTTCGTGGACGTCTGCCCATCCCGGTGGAGTCGGCTCACCAGATCGATTCCTTCAACCTCAAGGACCCGCGTTACGGTCTCTTTGCCCAGCTCGAGGAATGGATTGCCGTCTACGGTATCGAGAAGGGGCGTATCGACCTGCGCCTCGACCCCCGGGATCGGCACGTGGGTCTGACGGTGAACGAGTATGAAACCTTGTTAATGCGCAACGACCTGCCCCAGGCCTTGGGCGATCCGCTGCGCTACATGGTGCAGCACGGCAAGAAGCTGTTGCGCAACCCGAGCACCATTCCCGGCAAGACCCGCGACTACGCCGCCTACGACCTGATCCATCTCTACAACGAGCTGCTCGACAGTGTGCCAGTGGGCCGTGCGGTGATCGACAAGATCTTCTCGGTGCTGTCCACCCCGGCTTCGCGTATCCTGCGTCTCAAGCGCCACATCAGTCTGCTGGTCTCCGACCGCGAGGCCCCTGGCCAGGGGCGCATTGTGCAGGGCACCTACCAGAGCCCAATCCTGCTACAGCACCAGCCGGCCGCCGAGGGGACCCGCTACCTGGACATCACCCTCAGGCGCTTCAAATAGGGAAGAGCCTTCCGTGCGGGTAGATGCCTCCATCTTCAAAGCCTACGACATCCGGGGCACCTACCCCGACCAACTCGACGAGCAGGTGGCCCGCGCCATCGGTCGCGCCTTTGCTACCTTCCTGAAGGCCGAGCAGGTGGTGGTGGGCCGCGACATGCGCCTCTCCAGCCCGGCCATTTTCGCCGCGGTGGTCGATGGGATCACCACCCAGGGGGCGGGAGTGATCGACATCGGCATGGTCAGCACTGACCAGTATTATTTTGCCTGCGCCGAGCTGGGCCACCCCGGCATGATGGTGACCGCCTCTCACAACCCCCCCCAGTACAACGGTTTCAAGATGGTGCGGCGCATGCCTTTTCTGCTCAGTGGCGACGAGGGCATCCAGGATCTGCGCCGCATTGTCGAGAGCGACGCCTTTGCCCCGGCTGCGGCCAAAGGCCAGGTGCATACCCAGGATTTGAGCCAGGGTTTCGTCGACAAAGTGCTGAGCCTCATCGACGTGCAGGGGATCAAGCCGCTCAAGGTGATCGTTGACACCGGCAACGGCATGGTGGGGCCCATTCTCAAGAGGGTCTACGCGCGCTTGCCCGTGCAATTGACCGGCCTGTACCTGGAGCCCGACGGCCGGCTGCCCAACCACGGGCTCGATCCCATGCAGCCGGAGAACCGGGCCGAGCTGCAGCGCCGGGTGTGCGAGGAAGGGGCAGACGTGGGTTTTGCCTTCGACGGGGACGGGGACCGTTTCTTCGCCATCGACGACCGGGGGGAATTTGTCTCCGGGGACTTTCTCACCGCGTTGTTGGGTTGCTACCTGCTGGAAAAGGATCCGGGCTCGCGGATTCTCCACGATGTGCGCGCCTCCTGGGCCGTGCCCGATTTGATCGGGCAGGCCGGTGGCACTGCCCTGATGGAACGGGTGGGCCATGCCTTCATGAAGGCGCGGCTGTCCCAGGAGGGGGCGGTGTTCGGCGGTGAGGTGACCGGGCATTACTATTTCCGCGACTTCTTTGGGGCCGACTCCGGCATCGTGCCTTCGCTGATCGTGCTGGAGATGCTCTCCCGCAAAGGCAAAAAACTCTCCGAACTGCTGGCCCCCCTCGAAGCCACCTACTTCATCTCCGGCGAGATCAACTCCAAGGTCGCCGACCCCCAGGGCAGGCTTCAGGCCCTGGCCAGTCGTTATGCGGATGCCCGCATCGAGCGCATGGACGGCATCTCCATCACCTATCCGGACTGGCACTTCAACGTGCGGGCCTCGAACACCGAACCGCTGCTGCGCCTGAATCTGGAAGCCCGGAACCGGGCACAGATGGAGGCGAAGCGGGATGAGGTGCTGGCGTTGATCCGCGCCTAGTGCTCCATCCCATAGGGTACGCCGCGTCGGGAAGTGACCCACTCCGGCCTTTCGCAGATGCGATGTGTCGGGTCGGGAATACCCTTTTGGTGTCTCCCAAGGCGCGTCCTTCTCCCTCGCTCGCTTCGCTCCGCTCCCCGGCCACCCGGCCACGCGGACTTCCCTTCCCTTCCTCTCCCTGGGAGACACCTCCAGGGCACTCCCGCCCCTTTTCCGGCTTCCGGGGTCTGCTTTCCGCCGCCGTGCCAGTACTGCTATTCTCCTGACCGATGAACTTCCTGCGGGGATTCTCGTTCAATGCCGCCTGTACGGGCCTAACTTTTGTCCTGGGCTTTGCCAACCAGTGGTTGTTGGCCAATAACCTAGACGCAGCGGACTACGGGAAACTTGGCCTGTGGACCACCACTGCCATGCTGGGGGCGCTGGTTTTTGGCGAGTGGCTCAACAAGGGGAACGTCTACGCCGCCGGCAAAGGCGCAGGGCGGGGGAAGCTGGTCGGGAACACCTTGATCTACGGGCTGGTGCTGACCGGGGTGCTGGCGGCCATCGCACTAGCTGCCTCAGGTCTATCCTTGCCCTTTTTCCCCCATTTGGAGATCGTCTACTGGCTGCTCTTGGCCAGCGTGGTGGTCCTGATGATCCTGCAGAAGGCCGGCGAGTCTATCTTGTTGGGGGAAGATCGCATCAGCTCTTATTCCCTGCTGCCGGTGCTCTTTGTCCTCTGCTACTTGGGAAGTAATCTGCTGGTGCTCAAGGTCTGGGGAGGGGGCCTGGCCCAGGTGCTGGTGGTCTGGACGGCGAGTGTAGGGATCGTGGCGCTGACTGGGTTTGCCTTGCTGCTGCGCGGTGCCGGAGGGCTGAAGGTGGATCGGGAGTTGTGGTGGCAGATGCTGAGAGTGGGTGGCCGGGGGGGTGGCTCGGTGATCCTGGTTTTTCTCCTTTTCCGCAGCGATCTGTACCTAGTGGAGCATTTCATGGGTGCAGCCCAGGTGGGAGTCTACAGAGTGGCGGGGATCTTCGCCGAGATGATGCAGCGCCTGCCCAATGTGGCCGGCGCGGTGCTGCTGCCCAAGGTGATCCAGGCTCAGGAGGGGGAGGGCTTGCTCAGCCTGCGGGTAGCCCGCAACGTCCTGCTCTTTTCGCTGCTCTGCGCGGTCGGACTGCTCGCCGCCGGTAAACTCCTCCTTCTTCTCTTTTTCCCCAAATATCCAGAGGCGTACGGGCTCCTGCTCTGGATGCTGCCGGGCCTGATGGTCGCCGGCTTTGGTTCGGTGCTCAATACCCGGTTGGCAGGCCAGGGGTACCCGGCCATCACCCTGTGGGCCCCGGCCCTGGCCCTGGCCCTCAATGTCGCGCTCAACCTGGCGCTGATTCCGGTCATGGGCCTGACCGGGGCGGCGCTGTCCACGTCGCTGGCCTACGTTTTGTGGGGCCTGCTGGTTGCCCGCCACGGCTTGCGGCAACTGGGTTGCGGTTGGGGTGCCTTCTTGCGCGGGAAGGCCTCCCCCCCTAGTATTGAAAAGCCATGACTGCTCTCCTTCAGACCAGTGAACTGCGGCTGGATCGCCGCTGGTTCGTTCTTTTTGTGGGCCTGCTGGCCCTGCTCTTGCTGGCGGTGCTATTGGTGCCCAACCGCCTGCTGCTGATCGCCTGTGGTGGCCTGGCCGGCGGGGTCTTTCTCGCCTTCCTGCTGGTCTACCCCTGGATCATCGTGCCGCTGCTGGTGGCCACCACGGTCCTCGACATCACCGGCCAGCTGCTCAAGGAAACGGCCATCGGCATTCCGCTCACCGGTTTCCATCTATCCCTGGGCCTGATGTTCCTCGCCCTGCTGGGCAACACCTGCTTGCGGCAGCGCACCCTTTTCCCGGAGTTCGAACTCAAGGAACCCCTCTTGCTGCTTCTGGGGGTGATGGCCCTGTCGCTGACCTATTCTCCCAACCAGCCCGAGGCCACCATTGGCTTCATGCGCACCCTGGTGCTGGTGCTTTTTCTCTACGGCGCCCAGATGCTGATCGAGTCCAGGGCCGCGGTACATACCGTGGTGATCTCCATGGCCCTGGCACTGATCGGCGGGTCCATCCTGGCGGTGGTGCAGATCGCCACCGAAAAATTCTTCCTGCCGGCCAGTTTCGTGATCGCCGTGGGCGCCAATGCGCCGCGCGCCACCGGCACCTTTCACAACCCCAACACCTTCGGCACCTTTCTCATGTGCGGGGTGGTTTTCCTCTCCGCGATCTTATTGAATTACCGCATGTCCTTCTGGCAGCGGGTCCTGCTTTTGGTGTCGCTGGCTTTTGGCCTGGCCGGGCTGATTGCCACCTTCAGCCGCTCCAACTGGCTGGCGGCCATCGTGGGGTTGGTGGTCCCCTTGTACCTGGCGCGCAAGTTGCGCTACTTTTTCATCACCTTGGCCATCGGCGGTCTGCTGGTCGTGGCGATCAAAGAGTTTGTGCCCTTCGCCGAGCACATCTTCCTGCGCTTTCTCTCCATCTTCACCTTTGTCGAAGAGTTCGGCCAGGCCGGCAGGGAATCGGGTTCAGCGCGCATCTATTTTTTGATCGCCGGCATCGAGATGTTTCTCGACCACCCTCTGCTCGGGGTGGGCTGGCGCGCTTTCCCCATGCTCTTTGAGCAGTACAAGCCGGTGGATTTCCCCAACTGGGTGCCCACCCGGGAGTCGCACACCCTCTTCGCCAATATGATGGCTGAACTGGGACTGGTGGGGCTCCTGGCCTCGGCCTGGATCGTCTGGCGCACCCTGAGCCGGGGTTTTGCGGGGCTCAGGGTGATGCCTGACCCATACCTGCGCGCCGTGCTCGTCGGGCTTTTATCGATGTTCATCGCCTTCCAGGTGAGCCTTTCTTTCACCGCTGATTTTAGCAACAACTTCCTGTGGTTCTTCACCGGCATGATCTTTGCCGTGCTGCGGCTCGGGGAGCCCCGGCGCGCGTGAACCTGCTGGTAGCCTCCCACCTCTACCCCAGCAGCCTGTCGCGCACCGCCGGCAGTTTCGTCCACAACCAGACCCGCTTCCTGGCCGCCCACGCCCAGGTGCGGGTGGTTTCCCCCACCCCCTGGTTTCCCCCCTTGCCCGGTTTTGGCCGCTGGAGCGCGTACGCAGCCCTGCCCCGCCGCGAGCAACTAGACGGGGTGGAGCTGGAGCGGCCCTCTTATCTAACCCTTCCCCGCCGGGTGTTGTTCTCACAGGTGTGGCGCTTTTATCTGCGCGCCCTGGCCCGGGGCCAAGGGGGTAGGCCCCTGCCCGATCTGATCCACGCCCATTGCGCCTATCCCGACGGCCTGGCCGCGGTGGAGTACGGCCGGCGCCTGGGCCGGCCAGTGGTCATCACCGTACACGGCCACGATCTAAAAGACCTCCCGCGCCATCCCAAGTGGCGGGCGCTGGTGGCGCGGGCCCTGCAGGGGGCCCAGGCAGTGATTGCGGTGAGCCAGGAATTGGGCCGCCTGGCTCAAGGGTTGGGGGCGCGGGGATTGCGGGTGATTCCCAACGGGGTGGACTGCCAGCTTTTCAAGCCCGGGACGCGCAACCCCGGAGCGGGCGGCTGGCGCCTACTCTACGTGGGGCGTTTCGATGTGGCCAAGGGGTTGGGGGTGCTGCTGGAGGCCATGGCCCTGCTGCGGCAGCGGCGAGCAGATATCTCCCTGAAACTGGTGGGCGGCAGTGCGGCCACCGGGACCGAAGCGCCCTTCCGTGCCCAGGTAATCCGATTGGGGTTGGAAGGGTGTGTGCAGTTCGCCGCCGAGGTGCCCTGGCAGGAGGTGCCCCGCCACATGGGGGAATCCGACCTCTTTGTGCTGCCCAGTTTTTCCGAGGGCCTGCCCCTGGTGCTGGTGGAGGCGTTGGCTTGCGGTTTGCCCCTGGTGGCCACGCGTTGCGGTGGACCGGAGGAGTTGGTGCAGGCGGGCATGGGAAAGTTGGTGGAGGTGAAAGAGGTGGAGGGACTGGCGCGCGGTATCGAGGCGGTGCTGGACCACTACGGGGACTACGATCGGCAGGCCATTCGCCGGTGTGCCGAGGAGAAGTACGATTACCGCCGCATCGCCGCGCGTCTTTTTGAGGTGTACGAGGAGGTGCTCAGCCATCCTCTTTGAGCAGCGCCCGGTAGAATTCCACCAAGCGTTCGCCTTCTTTTTCCCAGCTGTATTTCTCCAGCACCGCCGCCCGGCCCCGGCGGCCCATTTCCCGGCGCAGGTCCACATCGCCCAGCAGCCGGCGCAGGTGTTGTTCCACCGCGTCCAGGTCGAGCGGGTCGGGGGCGTAGCCGCAGCCGGCCTCGGCGACGATCTGCGCCCACATAGGGAAGTTGGAGACCACCACTGGCCGGCCCATCATCAGGTACTCGAACATTTTGGTGGGCAGGGAATTGATATAGTTGGGGTCGGGATGGAGCAGGGCCAGGCCCACGTCGGCGTCGAGGATGTGGCGGTGTACTTGCAGGTGCGATACCAGGCCGGTGAACTCCACATGCCCGCCCAGGCCGTGGCGGGTGATCAGCTCCTCGGCCCGGGCCTTTTCGGCCGCTGAGCCCACCGGCCCCACCAGGCGCAGCAGCAGGTCGGGAAAGGCCGGGCGCAGGCGCCGGACCAATTCGATCATCTCATAGAGGCCGCGCAGGGCGGTGATGCTGCCGGCGTAGACCAGGGTGGGTCGGCTGCCGGGCCGGCGCTCCTCATAGAGATCGGCGTAGGTCATCAGCGGGTAGTTGAGTACCGTCAGGGTATGGCGGCCCTGGTAGTACTTTTGGTAGGCGTGGTCGGCCAGGGTCAGGCCGTCGATGAAGGGCAGGGCCAGGCCTTCGAGCAATTGATAGAGGCGGGCGATCAGGGGGCGCAGGGGCCGGGGCAGCCAGGCCCGGTTGCGAATGGAGGCCGGCACGTCCTCGTGTACGTCGTAGACCAGCCGCCGCCCGGTGAAGAGCTTGAGCAGCAGGGCTGCCGGCAGCAGTTCGGGGTCGTGGAAGGCGTAGAGCCCCACCGGCTGCGCCTTGGCCAGCCGCAGGACCCGCAGGGTGCCCAGCATGCGCTGGAGGCGGTGGCGCGGTCGCGGTTGGGCGAGGATGTGAATCCCCTCGGTCTCGCTGGGCGTCGGATCTTCCAGGGCAATGAGGGTCAGGTCGAAGCCGGCCCTGGCCAGGGTGCGGGCCTCGGCCTGGAACATGCGCACATCGAAACACAGATGCACGGTGCTGAGGATGCAGATACCGGGGGCACTCATCGGGGGTTGTCTTGTCGAAGTTTGGCTTATTGTGGAAATTTGAGTTGGGCTGTCAATAACAGGAAAGTGTGATCTAAGATACGCATGGGTGTCTATCTAGGGATATTCGACGGCCACAACGCCGCTGCGGCTCTGTGCAGCGAAGGGCGGGTGCAGCAGGTGCTGCAGGAAGAGCGGCTGACGGGGATCAAGAACTTCTACGGGCCACCCGCCCTGGCCGTGGGCCGGATGCTGGAGATGGCCGGCCTCGCCGCTTCGGCGGTGGACCGGGTCTGCCTGGCCTCGCGCTACGTGGCCACCCCGCGCCATCCCCATGTGATCAAGGAGGGCTTTGACCAGCGCTACGCGGGAGGCCTGCGCCAGGGGATGGCGGGGTTATTGGCCTCGGCGCAGGCGTACCGCCAGTGGCGGACCAGGCAGCGCATGCAGGAGCGCCGGGAGGTGGTAGCCGATTGGGGTTTCAGCCCTGAACGCATCTATTTTTTTGACCACCACCAGGCCCACGCGGCGACCGCCTACTACGGCCTGCGCCGCGACGAGGGCCCCTACCTGGTGCTGACCCTCGACGGGGGCGGCGATGGGCTCTCGGGTTCGGTGTGGCGCGGCGAGGGGGGCCGGCTCGAACGCCTGGCCGCCACGTCCCAGGCTGACAGCCTGGGCGAGATCTACGCGGTGACCACTCATCTGCTGGGCTTCATGCCCCTGGAGCACGAGTACAAACTGATGGGCATGGCCCCCTATGCCTCCCAGGAGCGGGCCGCCAGGGTGGCCCAGGTCTTCCGCCGCTACCTGGATCTGGATTCCTCCCAGCCCATGAGGTTCCGGCGTCGGGTGCCCGAAGCGCTCTCGCAGCTGGGCCCGCGCCTGCAGCGGGATCTGGAGCGCCTGCGCTTCGACGAGATCTGCGCCGGCCTGCAGCAGTTCACCGAGGAGTTGATGGCCCGCTGGGTGCGGGCCTGTGTGGCGCACACCGGCATTGGCCGGGTGCTGGCCGCCGGTGGGGTCTTTATGAACGTGAAGGCCAACAAGATCATCTCCGAACTCAGCGAGGTCGAGTGTTTTGAGGCCTTTCCTTCCTGCGGGGACGAATCGCTGCCCTTGGGCGTCTGTTATCTGGCGGCCAGCGCCGCCGGCGAAAGGGTGCAGCCCCTGGAACACTGTTACCTGGGCAATGACTTGTCGGTGGCCGAGTGCCGCCAGGCCCTGCGCGCGGTGGAGGGGGTAGAGGTGGAGGAACCAGGCGACATGGCCGCGCGGGTAGCCCAACTGCTGGCCGCCGGCGAGGTGGTGGCCAGGGCCGCCGGGCCTATGGAGTTTGGGGCCAGGGCCCTGGGCAACCGCTCCATCCTCGCCGATCCACTCAACCAGGACGTGGTGCGGGTGATCAACCGGATGATCAAGAAGCGCGATTTCTGGATGCCCTTTGCCCCGGTGGTCCGCCGGCAGGAGGCGGGGGACTATTTCAGCAATCCCAAAGGTCTGCCCTCGCCCTATATGATGAACACCTTCGACTCGACCGACCGGCGCACCGAGTTCATGGCCGCGGTACACAACGCCGATCTGAGCGCCAGGCCCCAGCTGCTGGAAGCGGGACAAAATCCCGGGTACGAGGCCATCCTCGATCACTTCGCCGCCCTCACCGGCCGCAAGGTGTTGCTCAATACCTCCTTCAATCTGCACGGCTACCCCATCGCCTGCTCGGCGGCCGACGCGCTGCAGGTGCTGGTGGACTCGGGGCTCAACCGCCTGGTGCTGGGGCCTTTCCTGGTCTCCAAGCGGGGGGTTGCCGGCTGAGATGGCCATCCTCTTCTGGGTCTCGGTGCTGGGAGTGGCCGGCACCTATCTGCTCTATCCGCTGTTTTTGTGGCTGCTGACCTGCTGGCGCCGGCCCCCGACCTACGCCGAATTGGGAGAGCTACCCGCGGTCTCCCTGATTATCAGTGCCTACAACGAAGCGACGGTTATCGGGGAAAAACTCGAAAATTCGCTGGGACTTGAGTATCCCCCCGGCAAGTTGCAGATCATCGTGATTTCGGATGGTTCCCAGGACGGCACCGACCAACTGGTCGGTCAGTACGCGGATCGGGGCGTGTTGCTGCAACGCATGGAGCCCAGGTCCGGCAAGACCGCCGCCCAGAACGCCGGGGTGCGGCTGGCCAGCGGCGAGGTGCTGGTTTTTACCGATGCCAACAGCCTGTACACGCCCACGGCACTGGTGGAACTGATGCGCCCCTTCGCCGACCGGGGCGTGGGCTGCGTGTGCGGGGAGCTGGAGTACCTCAACCCAGGCGGCGAGGGGGCCGGCAAGGGTGAGGGTTTCTACTGGCATTACGAGCAGTTCCTCAAGAACCGGGAGAGCCAGTGGTGTTCGCTGGTGGGGGCCAACGGCTCCATCTACGCGCTGCGGCGCGAGCTCTTCGACGAACTGGCCCCGGAGATCATCAGCGATTTTGTCATGCCGCTGCGGGTGTGGCGCAAGGGCTTCAGGGTGGTGTACGCGCCGCGGGCCCGGGCCCTGGAGCACAGCGGCAAGAGTTTCAGGGAGGAATTCAGGCGGCGCACCCGCATCATCGCCCGCAGTCTACACGGCCTGCGCAGCGAAGCCGGGGTGCTCAACCCCTTCGCCCATCCCAGGTTCGCCCTACAGGTGTTTTCGCACAAGGTGCTGCGCTGGCTGGCGCCCTTTCTTCTGCTCTGCGCCCTGACCAGCAGCGGCCTCCTGTACCGGGAACAGCCCTACCGCGCCCTGTTCTGGTCCCAGGGGATCTTCTACCTGCTGGCCCTGGCCGGCAATCTGGCCCCCCGGTCGCTGGGGCGGGTGGGGCTCTTCTACATCCCGGCCCATTTCTGCGCCATCAACCTGGGCGCCCTGGCCGGGGTGCTGCAGTTTCTGGCCGGCAACCGCTACACGGTGTGGCAACCCATCAAGCGCGCCTGAGTTGACCATGTCGAAAATCCAGGAAAAAATCCTGTTGTTGCTCAGCGACATGGTCGCCATCAACCTGGCCTCGCTGGTTTTTTTGTGGATGAAGTCCATCGGCGGCGGCCTGCCCGGGGTGGTCGCCTACTGGATGCGCACCCATCCAGCCAACACCCGGCCCGACTTCTTCTATATCCTCGACTACTACCTCTACGACGCGCTGCCGGTCATCTGCCTGTGCTGGCTGCTGCTCTTTCTTTTCTCTGGCCTATACCGGGACACCCAGTCCAACTCCCGCCTCGACGAAGGGATCGAGGTCTTCAAGGTAATCACCCTGGGGAGCCTGCTCTTCTTTGTGGCCACCTTTGACCTGGAAAGAGTGCTGGTATTTACCCGGGCCCTGCTCTTCTCCTACTGGCTGGCGATGATCGTCTTTGTGGGCGGCGGGCGCATCGCACTGCGCAGCCTGCAGCGGGCCCTGCTGGTGCGGGGTATCGGCCGGCGTCACACCCTGATCGTGGGCAGCGATGCGCGCGGGTTGCGGCTCTTGCAGGAGTTGCGCGCCTCGCCGGCCCAAGGGTACGAGGTGGTGGGTTTTGTGCGTGCCAGCGGCGAGGAGGAGCGCAGCGCCGTGGGCGGGGTGCCGGTGGTGGGTGGGGTGGGCCACCTGGCTGGACTGATCCCCACCCATCACGTGGAGGTGGTGCTGATCGCCCTGCAGTCCAACTCGCACCAGGAGGTGCTCCAGATCGTCGAGGGGGCGGCGGGTCAGTCGGTGTCCTTTGGCATTACCCCGGACCTGTACGACATCGTCGCCGGGCACGTGCGCACTCAGCAGATCTATGGGGCCCCGCTGATGGAGTTGCACGCGGGGCTGATGTCCCCCTGGGAGCGCAGCACCAAGCGATTGGTGGATGTGGGAGTGGCCCTGGTGGTGTTGGTGGGCCTGGCGCCCGTGTGGCTGCTGGTGGCCCTGGCCATCAAGCTTGAATCGCGGGGCCCAACCTTCTTCAAGCAGGAACGGGTGGGCAAGGACGGCAGCATCTTCACCATGTACAAATTCCGTTCCATGAGGGTGGATGCCGAAGAGGGGACCGGGCCGGTGTGGGTGAAGGGGCACGATCCTCGGGTGACGCGCATGGGCCGGGTGTTGCGCGCCCTGCACCTGGACGAGATCCCCCAGTGCCTCAACTTCCTGCGCGGCGAGATGAGCCTGGTGGGGCCGCGGCCTGAGCGGCCCTATTTCGTAGAGCAGTTCAGGAAGCAGATCCCGCTCTACATGCGCCGCTTCAACGTCAAGCCGGGCCTCTTGGGCTGGGCCCAGTCCAAACACGAGTTCGACATGGACGCCAAGGACCTGACGCGCATCGCCCGCGAGCGGCTGGAGTACGATCTCTACTACATCGAGAATATGTCGCTGCGGCTGGACTTCAAGATTATGATGCAGACTATCTGGTTTGTGGTGAGTGGCAAGAGTACTAGGTAGGGCGTCGGGCCGGGTATGCCCCTCCGGCGTTTCCCAAGGCCTGGTCATCTTCCCGCCGCCATTGCGGCTTGACAAGCATCCCCAGTATACGTATTATATACGTATACTGAATCTTTCAACAGGACCCCGCAGAGATGCATAAGAAGCTGACGATTACCCTCGATGAAACGATCTATGCGGGCTTGCACCAGGTCATTGGCCGGCGCCGTATCAGTAGCTTCATCGAAGATTTGGTCCGACCGCATGTCCTCGATGCCCAGCTAGAGCAGGGGTATGCCCAGATGGCCGATGATGAAGTCCGTGAACAGGAAGCCTTAGAATGGTCTGAAGGCGTACTGGGAGATGTCCAGGATGAACCGCGGTGAAGTGTGGTGGGTGAATTTTGATCCGGCGCTAGGTGGAGAAGTTCGCAAGAAGCGCCCGGCCGTGGTTTTGAGCAATGATGCATCCAATAAGCATTTGAATCGTGTCCAGGTGGTACCGCTGACTTCCAACATCAGCAAATTGTATCCGAGCGAAGCTTATGTTCAATTGGGCGGGGAGCAGCGAAAGGCGCTGGCTGATCAACTGACTACGGTGAGTAGGCAGCGGTTGTCGGAATGCATCGGGAGGCTATCGGAGGAAGATCTGCGCAAAGTGGAGCGGGTGATCCGTGTTCAACTGGGATTATAGGGTTATCCGTAGCCAGTCTCCCGTTTAGGGCCTAGATACTCAGCTAAGCGCCAGGCGACCAGCTCTCGCGTTAGCTCCTGAAAAGCCTCATGCGGTAGGCTTAGCTCCCTCGCTGCTTTCTCATCTTCTCCACACTGAAATCAGCTGCCCGGTAGTCGGCAAAGATAGCTTCCTCGTCGGTGCGGACCTGGTGGGCCAGGCGCAGGACCTCGGTGGCGTGTTCGACGGGGATCTTGACGCAGCCGTCCTGGTCGGCCATCAAGAGATCGCCGGGGCGCACGCGCAGTTGGCCCACGGTGAGGGGATGGTTGAAGCGGGTGAGGTTGAAGACCCCGTGGCCTGGCACCGTGCCCCAGGCAAAAACCGGCAGGCCCACCCGGCGGATGCCGACCAAGTCGCGCACCGTGCCGTCCACCAGCACTCCGGTCACCCCTAGTCTTTGGTGGACGGTGGCCATGCCGTCGCCGAAGCTTGCCCCGCGGCCCGGACGAGAATCCACATCCTTGAGCACGGCGATCAGCGGCCCCGGAGTCTCTTCGAGCAGGGCATAGTAGTCGAGCCAGTCGAGGGCCGGCGAGTCGGGGTCGTTGGTGGTGACCTCGGCGGTGGCCGCGTAGCCGATTACCGCACCCAGTTCGGGCAGCAAACAGCGGATGGTGTGGTCGGTGTAATCCTCGGCTGGGGTGCCGCCCAGGCGGGTCACCGCATTGAAGAGGGTGGGGGAGTCGAATTGCCGGAGTTCTTCCAGCAGGGTCGAGTCGATGGTTGGCATCGCTATCCTCTCAGGCTGAGGCTGGGCCGCTTTCAGACGCCGGTACACACCGGCTCAAACACCACTTCATCCCCCTCCACGCAATCCACCGCGCTCACCCAATCGCCCGGCCGCAGATTTTCCAGCGGCTGTTCCAGCTCCACCACGGTGTGGTCGGCATCGGGGTTGTGGGCCTCGGCGATCTGGGTCCAACTCTCGTCCGCCTCGCGCTGCAGGCGGGTGGCGTGTAAGTTGCCGGTGCGGGTCATGAGGTGGTAGTCCAGCTCGACGCGCCGGCCTTGGACGGCGGCCACTCGCCCCCGCCCCAGCAGGGTGGTGACATCGAGGCGCAGGCGGTGACGAACGGGGCCGAGTTGCTGCACCTCCTCCACCAGGTAACTGTGCCCCCTCCCCTGCGGGTTGATCCGCACTCTGTCCCCCTGGGAAATCCCCTGTAGCCCTTCTATCTTGACAGTGCAGGCGCTTCGGTCCACGGCGGTGATCCTGCCCCGCTGCACCGGGGCGGCACAAGCGATGGCGCTGCCCTGGACCTCGAAAGAGGAGACACCCACCGCACTGATCTTTCCATCGACCACCAGGGCCATGCTGCCCTGCAGCAGGGCCCCGTCGGCAAAACGGGTGGGAGTCTGGGCATCGGCCTTGGGATTCCAGTACAGCTTGATGGTCCGACCGGTGGTGGTGACCAGTTCCACGCCGCTGGCCTGCTCGCGGTCGGCGGTGATGGGGCGCGCTGCTGCCAGGGTAGCTGGTCCCAGGCGCGGCTCGAAAACCAGTTCCACGCAGGTGTCCTGTCGTGGCTTGGAGGTGTTTTTCCACAGCAGGGCGCGGAAGTGATAGCTCGACTCTTCTGGGGTGCCCATGGTGGCGGTGGCCCGGGCGCTCATTCTCTGAGTGCCGGGAGTGGCGCGCAATTGGTGCAGATCCAGCCAGGCATCGGCCCGGCGGCAGGCCCAGGTTCCTTTCCAACTAGCGCGCTCTTCGAGGTGCACCACCTCGTCCATCCAGGCCAGGCCGGCGTAGTCGGGGTGGGCCAGGCCTTCCTGCTGGCCGCGCTTTCCCTGTGGATCAGCCACGGTTCCCCCGACTTTTTCCCAAGCCAGGTCAGCGGTGAAGGCGTCGGCCTCCAGCCCTCTGCAGACCCGCCAGTGTTCGCTGCCTCCCCGGACGCGGGCCAGATCCACCAGGGCCACACCTGCGCCCTCGGTTTCCACCAGGGCCAGGAGCCGGCGGAAATACACGCCCGGGCGGTACCATTTTTTCTGCTCCGCATCCCAGGCCCAGCGCTCGGCCTCCAACTCCAGGACCTGTACCCCCTCGGCGAAGAGGGTGCGCACCAGCCGGCCCCGGCCGCCCACGCGCCCGGTGCTCAACCCCGGCACCACGCCCCAGACCGTGTTGTGGGTAGCCCAGTGGGCTTCCCAGTACTCGATGCTGCCCCAGGACTGGGGATAGCCCAGGTCGCTGAGGAAAGGTTGGTCAAAGGCAAAGAGTTGGACGTCGAGTAGGTCCAGGTGGCGGTGGCCAGTGGCGTCGCCGTAGGCAATGCCCACAGCGGCCCGCTCCGGGGTCTCGCCGGTGCGCAGGATGGCGATGCCGCCCCCGTCGTGGATGGTGTTGCCCAAGGGCAGCGGCTGTTGCTGGGCAGTGGCGTCCCTGATCCGGGTCACCACCGGGTCGCCGGTGAAGGCCGCAGCCTGCGCCAGGGTTTCGGGGGGCAGGGGATGGGGATAGGCATCGGCCCGCAGGGGTTCGTGCCCCGGCCCGCCGCCGTCGCCGATCTGGAAATGGGTCTTGCCCACCAGGGTGATCTCGTACGGGGCACGGGCCACGCGAGCAGCACGCGGGTCGGCCACCAGCGAGGGAAAGCGAGATTCGGGATAGGCCTGCGGGTGGAGTTGGCGGAGTTGGCGCAGGTGATGCTCCAGGGAGAAGAGGCCAATGCTGTGGATGTCGTTGTACCCGCCAGTGGCCTCGGGCGGGGTGCCGTCGGGGCAGAAATCATTGGTGCCAAAAACCCGCATTTTGTCCGGGCCGCGATCGTAGAGCCACTCCAACACCGGCTGGGCATCGGGCCGGTCCAGGCCGCGCAGCAGCACCAAGACGGCCTGGCTGACCCGGGGCAGATTGCTGGTCGCCCCGCCGTCGAGGGCGCACTGGAGCAGGCAGGCCATCATCTCCTCGATCAGTTGCACCACCTGGGCCGGGCTCTGCACGGCCATGCCCTGGCGCTGGGCCCGCGCCACCAACTCCTGATCCTGGCCCAGGAAGGACCAGAGGGTGTCGTAGGCCAGGGCCAGCACCTCGACCACATAGGGGATGTCGATGCAATAGTGTACGCTCCCTTTGCGGTGCAGCGCCGCCACTGGGTCGGCCTGTACCGCCCAATCGGGCTGGCCCCACTCCCAGGGGGTCTCCACCCCCAGGGTCGGCCCGTAGCGGAATTGGGGCACGGCCCCCAGGTAAATCTCCTCCACGGCCTGGCGCAGCAGCAGCAGGCCCAGCACGCGGGCGGTCTCGGCATCGAAGCCGGCGCGCAACTGGCGGGTCAACTGATCCATGCCGGCCCAGCAGGCCCGGGTCTGGTCGCGGTGGTAGGTGGCGGCAAAAAGGAAGAGATGGCCCTCGCCGTCGAAGTAGCCGTAGCCGTCGTCCACATAGGGGCCGCTGGTGAAGTCGCCGGCGGCCAGGTCATTGCTGGGGAACACGCTGCCACAGGAGGGGCAGGTGGAGCGGAAGTCGCAGGGCAGGTGACTGCGCTTCCAGGGATAGAAGCCACCGTGCCGGTACACCGCGGTGCCGCACTTGGGGCAACCCTGGTGCACGTTGACAAAATGGGCCCGGGGCAGTTCGGCGGGGGGCAGTTGGTGCCAGAGGGTGGCATCGTCCTGGGCCAGCCACCAATTCAGGATTTCGGGGTCGGTCGGATGCAGGGGGTAATCCTGCAAGGTCTGGCGGGTTTTGGCCGAAACCCAGCCGGCCTCCAGGGGCCAGCGCCGCGGCCAGGCCACCCCGTTGAAGCTGTGGGGCTGCCGCAGTTGATCTAGGTTGCGGACCTGGATGGC
>CAMAVQ010000001.1 GCA_945861755.1 Gemmatimonas phototrophica | reverse complement strand
TTGAGGATCTTGGCCTTGTCGTAAAAGCCCTCCTCCACCCGGCGCTTGATCCACAGCAGCCGTTCCTGGTGGCTGCGCGGCAGGCCTTCCTCTTCCTTCAGATGTTGCGGTAAGGAATAATCCCTGAGATTCATTTTTACCTGGCGGAGTCGCAGTCGCAGGTGCATCCTGTCGGTGAGTCCGTACCATCTTTCCATTGTTTGAATTATCGGCAGGTCCCGCCATCTGTACACCGAAAAATGCCGCCGGTGGATTGACCTTCTTCAAGCGTCTCTACCTCGTGTTATCATGTGCTAGGTATTGCTTTTCCCCAAGAGCCCGCGAATCGCCGCGAACTGCTGCTGGTGCCGGTCGCCGGCCTGGCCAAAGGATTCCAGGGCAAAGGCCAGCACCACACTCAGCACCAGGCTGCAGGCAGCCCCCACCAGTACCATCAGCGCCCGGCGCGGGGCGCTGCGGAACTTGGGCGGCGCCGCCTCGTCCAGCACCTGCAGGGTGGGGGTATTGAGCGCTTCCTTGTATTTGGCCTCCTCCAGCTTGGTGCCCAGGAAACGGATGATCTCTTCCTTGACCTTGAGGTCGAGGCCCAGCTTGGTGTACTGAAAGCCCAGTTCCGGCAGGGCCTGCAGCGGCGGGCCTAGGGCCTGTCGGTGGAGGGCGGTCGCCGCAGAGTCGGTGCTGGTTTTAACGTCTCCGGTGAGGATCTTGAGCTGCTTTTCCAACTCATCCACCTCGGCCTTGGCCAACCAACGCTCCTCGTGACCGGCGGCCAGCTGCTGGCTTAGCACCCCCAGCTTCACCTCCTGCTCCACCTGGGCCTGCACCACGTTCTTGACCACCTCGACGGCGGCAGCGGTCTGCGCCTCCAGGTCTACCAGCCCATACGCTTCCTGGAAATGCTGCATCTCCCGCCCCCCCACCTCAAGCTCGCCCCGCACCAACTCCATCCTAGTTTCGAGAAAGGCCCGCAAGGCTCTGGCCTGCCGCTGCTTGTATTCGCGGTTCACCGCATCCAGCTCCTGGGCCAGGGCATTGGCCAGCTGGGCCGCCTGCTCGGGACTGGAGCCGCGCACCTCGATCTTGAGGGTGCCGTCCCGACCTAGCTCTTCTTCGACCCGGTCATCGAGCATATCGATGGCCTGTTCGCGGTAAGTCGCCCCGTACTCGGCCACCAGACCGAAGCGGTCCACCATGGCGCCCAGGACCCGCCGGCTCTTGATCAGGGTAACCAGCCGCTCTGCCGAGGGCTGCTGGCCGCCCAGCCCGCCGATATTGAGGGGCATGGCATTATTGAGCAGCATGCCCAACCCCATCTGGTCGAATTCCTCTTCCGGCGGCACCAGCGTGGTGCTGCTCTTCCATTCCTGGGGCAGCAGCAGGCTGACGACCGCGGTCAGCGCACTGACAACCAGCACCGAAACACCGATCAGGCGCCGCCACTTTACCAGCACATAGACGTAGTCGAACAGATTGGCTTCTTCCTTCATCTCCCCGGGCCTATTTGGTGAGGGTGGCATAGAGCAACACCAAGGTACTGACCTGACCGATCACCCCCATGGTCCCGGTGAAGATGGCCCAGTAATCGTGCACGGGTTTCTCCTTGATCCAGATTCGGTCGCCCGGCTCCACCTGTTTGACATCCCTGGCCCGCCTGATCTCCCCGGTGCGCGCCTTGATGACCAACACGTCCTTGGAGGCCCGCCAGCCCAGGCCGCCGGCTTTTTCGATGTAGTCGGCCACTGCGTAGGTGGAGTCGTAGATCACCGCCCCCGGATGAGAGGCCTGGCCGCTGACCACCACCACCCGCTGCATGGCGGGTACCACAATGGCGTCACCGGGCAGCAACTGGATGTTCTGGGATTCGTCTCCCCGGTCGAAGAGCGCGACAAAATCCACCACCATTTGCCCGCGCTTCTCGCGGCTCTTCATGATGAAGTACTGGTTTTCCTCCTCGGTGCGGTCGCCCACCGGGATGGTGCGCAGTCGCTCAAATTCTGGGTCGATATCCTCCTCTTGCTGGCTTTGCTTCTGGCGCACCACCCGCGCCTCGGGCAAGGCCGCGTCGTTGGTAAAGGCGCCGGCCTTCTCGATGATCTCGCGCAAGGTGGTCTTCCCTTTTTCGACCACGTAGTAGCCGGGGTAGACCACCTCGCCGACAATACGCACCTCGCCCCGGCGGTGGTACACTGGCAGCCAGCGCACCACCACCCAGTCATCCACCTGCAATTCCAGGTCGGCCCCCGGGTCTCTGGCCAGGATACCTTTGAGGTCCAAGGGCAGAGCCTCTCGTTTGCGGGTGTCCTGGGCATAACGGAAGAGCAGCAACTTCTCCGGATCGTGGTTGGGGGCCAGTCCCAGGGCCAGGGTCAGCAGGTCGCTGATCCGGTCGCCGGGCACGTACTCGTACATGCTGGGCCGCTGCACCGCCTCCATGGCCCCCACCTTGCCCTGCTGGGCCCCCACCACGATGATATCCCCGTCCTCGACAAAGGGATTGTAGCGGGATTCGCCGGTGACCTCGTAGAGATCCAGGTCCACCCGCTGCGCCGCCTCGCGGGCCAGGGCCTCGTGCTGACCGCTCAGCGCCAGGCGCCGCAGCCACGCGGCAGCCGCCGAGTCGAGAAAGGCGGTTTTGATCACATGGATGTTGCGCCGGGATGCCGTGGCTGCCATAGCCCCTCTGGTCTTGGCGAGCACTTCGCTGATCCGCTCCACCCCCCGGGCCTGGACCAGGCCCGGCTTCTCCACCAGGCCGACCACCGGAACCGGAAAACTGCGCGGGGCGATCAACTGGATTTGGATCGCCCCGCCGTTCCTGACGGTTTGTTGGTACGCCTCCTCGACGGTCCGGCGGGCGTCGCGCAGCCGCAGCCCGCCAATACGAACCATGCCCACCCGGGGAATGTACAAGCCGCCCTCGGCCAATACCTTGCCTTCAGCCGGCACCTCCATACCCGCGACATGGACCAGGAACTGGTCGCCTGGTCCCACCAGGTACTGGCCGCTGGCCATCACCTCCTTGAAAGCCTCCATGCCGATCATCTCCGACATCTCGGCGGCGGTCTTGGGCGCTTCCTGCGGGGGCTGTTGGATGACGATGGTCTGCTTCTCGCCGTCCTGCGGTGAGGGTGCAGCGCCCGCCTTCCAAGGCAACAGAGCCAGCATCACGAGCATAGATAAACATCTCTTCATCGCCGCTCTTCGACTCCTTCCAGTAGCTCCATCAACTCCACTCCTATCGCGTCAGCCAGGACAAAACCCCGCCTGGTCAATCCCACCCGCTCCCCGCGCAATTCCAGATAACCAGCCGCCACCAGATCGCGGAAACGCTCCCTGCCCACCAGGCCTGGGTGCAGGGCAAAACCTTCGCTGGTGCGCAAACCGAGCCAGAGCGCCTCCTCCCGAGCGGTGGCCGCGTCCAGTTCCTCGGCACCAGCCTCGGGGGAAAGCCCCGCCTCGACAGCCCCCAGATAGTTCTTCAGCAGGCGCTGGTTCCAACTGCGCCGGCACCCGAGCAGGCTGTGGGCCGCCTGGCCCACCCCCAGGTACTGGCCCCCGTGCCAGTACCCCCAGTTGTGGCGCGAGCGAAAACCAGGACGGGCAAAATTGGAGACCTCGTAGTGTTCGAACCCCGCTGCCTCCAGCCGGTCTGTCCCCCACTCATAGGCCTGCGCCTGGTCGTCTTCGGGCAGGGGGATCAGGCGGCCCTGGCGCTCCTGTTTGGCAAAAGGTGTTCCCGACTCAATAGTCAGCCCATAGGTCGACAGGTGCTCAGGCCGGTGTTCCAGGGCCTGCTCCAGGCTTTTTCCCCAGTCCAGGGCCGGTGCCCCGGGGATGGCAAAAATCAAGTCTATACTCAGGTTCCCAAACCCGGCCCGCCTAGCCGCCTCGCAGGCGACATGGGCCTGGGTGGCACCATGTTGCCGGCCCAGCAGGCGCAGGCTCTGGTCGGCAAAGGATTGTACGCCGAGAGAGAGCCGGTTGAACCCCAGTTCCCTGAGGGCGGTGAACTGGGCAGTGTCGGCAACCTCTGGATTGGCCTCCACCGTGAGTTCGGCATCCACTTTGATGCCCAGGCAGTGCCTGGCGCTTTCCAGAATGCGGCCCAGTTGCTCCGGCAATAACAGCGTGGGGGTGCCCCCCCCGAAATAGACTGTGTCCAGCGGCCCCCGCGCCGCCAGAGGGCAGTGCCTTTCGATCTCGGCGCAGAGGGCGTGTACGTAGCGCTCGTGCAGGCGGGGCCGGGCCGTGGTCACCGCAAAGCTGCAATAGGGGCAGACCTGCAGGCAAAAAGGGATGTGTACATAGAGTCCCCAATTGGCGCTCATCGCACGAAGGTCCCCATCCTGCCCCAACGGATGCGGTCGGGCAGGCTGCGCACCTGGGTGAAAAGGGCCGCTGGCAGCGCGGCCAGCGCCGAGAAATCGATCTCCCCGCCGGGGGCGCAGGACCAGTAAACACACAGGGCCCTGCCGAGGACCAACTCTTGAGGCAGAAAACCCCAGGAGCGGCTGTCGCGGCTGTAGTCGCGGTTGTCCCCCATAACAAAGAAATGGCCGGCCGGCACCCGGCGGGGGGCCATGTTGTCGCGCGGCAATTTACTGGCGGGGAAGACCCGCGGGTCGGCATGTTTGGCCAGCGCCGCCTCGGGCAGGCGCACCCCATCGACCAGCACCACCTTGTCGCGGATTTCGACCTGCTGGCCAGCCAGAGCGATGCAGCGTTTGAGGTAGGTGCGGCGCGGGTCGGCGGGGTACTCAAAGACCAGCAGATCACCTGGGGCCGGTTGGTCCAGGGCCGGCAGTCGCATCGCGGTGAAGGGCACCGCTGGGCCGAAACTGATCTTTTCCACCAGCACCCACTCGCCCAGGAGCAGCGAGTCCTCCATGGAATGAGAGGGCATGCGAAAACCCTGGAGGACGAAGGTGCGGACCAGTAGGGCAATCAGGGCCATCCCGCCCAGATACCAAAAGTAATTTCTCTTCGGGGAAGACGCCTTGGGCACCTTGCGGGCTTTGCGCGTTCCCCCGCCGCGGCGGGGTGCCTTGAGGGCGACGGCCTTGCCCATGGGGTTAGCTGTCGATGCGGAGGGCGGCCAGGAAGGCCTCCTGGGGGATCTCGACCTTGCCGAACTGCTTCATCCGTTTCTTGCCCTCTTTCTGCTTTTCCAGCAGCTTGCGTTTGCGGCTGATGTCGCCCCCGTAACACTTGGCAATCACGTTCTTGCGGAAAGGGCGGACCACCTCGCGGGCGATCACCTTGCTGCCCACCGCCGCCTGGATGATGACCTCGAACATCTGGCGCGGAATCAGCTCCTTGAGTTTGGCGCACAGGGCCCGGCCCCAATCGTAGGCCCGGTCGCGGAAGACGATGGCCGAGAGGGCGTCGAGCGACTCGCCGTTGATCAACACGTCGAGCTTTACCAGGGCGCTGGCGCGCATCTCCTTGTGTTCATAGTCGAAGGAGGCGTAACCGCGCGACACGGATTTGAGCCGGTCGTAGAAATCGATGACCACCTCGGCCAGGGGTAATTCATAGTGAAGGATGGCCCGCTTGCCGTCGAGGTATTCGGTGTTGAGGTAGGTGCCGCGCCGGTCGTTGGCCACCTGCATCACCGAACCGATGTACTCGCTGGGCAATAAGATTTGCGCCGAGAGGATGGGTTCGCGGATCTCGGCGATATCGCCGATGGGCGGCAACAGGGACGGATTTTCGACCTCAATCACCTCCCCGTTTTTGCGGACCACTTGGTAGCGCACATTGGGCTGGGTGGTGATGATCTCCACTTGATATTCGCGGGCCAGGCGCTCCTGGATGATCTCCATGTGTAAGAGGCCCAGGAAACCACAGCGGAACCCGAAACCCAGGGCCGGCGAGACTTCTGGCTCGTAGGAGAAGGCCGCGTCGTTGAGCTTGAGGCGGGCCATGGCGTCGCGCAATTCCTCGTAATCGTCCGGGTTTACCGGATAGAGGCCGCTGAAGACCATCGCCTTGAGCGGCTGATACCCCGGCAACGGTTCCACGGCCGGCGCTCGGGCGTCGATCACCGTGTCGCCCACCTGGGCCTCGGCCAACACCCGCACCCCGGCGATCAGATACCCCACCTCGCCGGTGCCCAGGCTAGGGGCGGCAAAACGCTCCAGACGCAGGATGCCCACTTCCTCGACCTCGTATTCTCTGCCAGTGGAATGGAATTGAATCTTCTGGCCGGCCTTGAGTTGGCCGTCCACCACCCGCACATAACAAATCACCCCCCGGTACTGGTCGTAGAGGGAGTCGAAGATCAACGCCCGCAACGGTGCGTCCTGCTGCCCCGAAGGCGGGGGCAGGCGTTCGACGATGGCCTCCAGCAGTTCGGGCACCCCGATCCCCTCGCGGGCACTGATGGACAGGATATCTTCCCTAGTGCCGCCCATTAGGTCGATGACCTGCTGCTGCACGCTTTCGACCTGGGCGCTGGGCATGTCGATCTTGTTGAGCACCGGGATGATGGTCAGGTTGTTGTTGAGGGCCAGGAACAAATTGCTGACCGTCTGCGCCTCCACGCCCTGGGTAGCGTCCACGATCAGCAGGGCCCCTTCACAGGCAGCCAGACTGCGGGAAACCTCGTAGGTGAAATCCACGTGGCCGGGGGTGTCGATGAGGTTGAACTCGTAGTCCTCCCCTGCCTTTGACCGGTAGGCCATACGCACCGCATGGGCTTTGATGGTGATGCCCCGCTCCCGCTCCAGGTCCATGTTGTCCAGCACCTGGTTCTGCATCTGTTTGGCGGTGAGGGTGCGGGTGGCTTCGAGAAGACGGTCGGCGAGGGTCGATTTGCCGTGGTCAATGTGGGCGATAATCGAAAAGTTGCGGATGCGGGAAATATCCATTCAGCTTCTTTCGTCGGCCGGGGGTTCAATTAAATATAAAGAATAGCCTTGCCCCCTCCCGCTGTCAAACCACTAGGGAGCACCGTGCGCCTGGATGAGCTGCCGCAAATTTTGTGCTGCCCGCGCATTGGCCGGGTCCAGCTCCAGGGCCTGGCGCGTGGCCTCCAGGGCCTCGGCGGTTTTCCCGGCAGCCGCCAGGGCAGCGGCCAGATTGTTGTACAGCCCCGCCTCAGCCGGAGCTTGGGCGATGGCCTGCCGGCAGGCCTCGACCGCTTCGGACAGCCGGCCCAGGTGGTGGTACACATCGGCCAAAAACACCGGCACCCCCCGCAGGCCCGGACTCAGGCGTCTGGCTTCCTCGCCGGCCACCGCTGCCCCCTGCCAATCCCCTGCTGCCGCCCGCATCTGGCCCAGAGCCAGCCACAGCGACGCCTGCTGCGGATAACGCTCCAGCAGCTGCGAGTACCTCTGGGCACTCGGTGCCCCCTGCCCCCGCAGTTCGAGCAGGTCCAGGTTTAGCTGCGCCTCCTGGTAGTCGGGCCTCAGTTGCAGGGCCCGCTCTAGGGTGGTGCGCGCCTCGCCGGGGCGCCCCTGGTCCAGGTAGAGCAGGCCCAAATTGTTGAGGGCTTCGGCGGCGGTCGGATCGAGGCGCAGCGCCTCTTGGTATTGGCGGGCCGCAGCTTCGTACTCGCCGCGCTGCTGGCGCAAGAGCCCCAGGTTCACCCGAGCCTGGGCATAGTAGGGGTCCAACACCAGGGCCTGTTGAAGCTGGGCTTCGGCCCCGACTTGGTCGCCCTGGGCCAGGAGCAGGCGACCCAGATTGTTGTGTACCCCAGCCAGGCCGGGCGCCAGGGTCAGGGCCTGCTCGTAGGCGCGGATCGCCTCGGCGTTGCGGCCCAGATCCTCGTACACCGCGCCCAGGTTGCTCCAGGTCTTGCTGTAGCGCGGGTTGAGCTGCAGGGAGCGCTCGAAAGCAACCAGGGCCTCCTGCACCTGGCCCCGGCCATAGAGGGCCAGGCCCCAGTTGCTCTGGGCCCTGAACATCTGCGGGGCCTGGGAAACCGCATCCCCCCAGAGGGTGTACTCATCGCGCCACACCCGGTTGCGCTCAAAGGAGAGCAGCCCCAGGATGGCCAGGAAAACGAAGCCGGCCCAGCGCAGGCGGGGCTGCGCCAGCGGCAAAACCAAGAGCAGCCCGATGAAGGGCAGATAGAGCCGGTGTTCGTTGACCAGCACATTGAGCGGCGTGAAGAAGGTCAGCCCCAGGCCGGCCAGGAACCAGCCCAGCCCCAGGCTGGCCGCGGCGCGCGGGCTGCGCCAGGCACACCACAGAAGGGAGAGGATCAGCAACAGACTCAACAACACTGCCACACCCGGACCGGGGCTCACCGCGAAGGCGTGTTCGACGCTCAGGTGTACGGGCATGGCCAAGAGGTGCAGGTAATAGACCAGGGCCTTGAGCTGGGTACACAGCTGCGCCCCGAGGGGCCGCACCTCCTGGGCCAGCGAATGGGGCAAGAATCCATTTGCGGTGATCAGGGCCAGGTACCCCAGGGTGAGGCCCCAGAAAGGTAAATGCGCTTTCCAGTCGCGCTGCGGCGCGGGACGGCGGAGTTCTTGAAGGGCCAAGAGCGGCACCAATACCACCGCCGCCTCCTTGCTCAAGAGCGCCAGGACATAGGCCACCCAGGCCAGGGGCCGCCAGCGCCGGCGCACCCCGGCCAGATAGAAGGCCGCCAGCACCCCCAGCCCACAGAGCAACTCCGAACGACTGGTGATATAGTTGACCGCCTGGGTATGCACTGGGTGCAGGGCAAACAACATGCCTGCCCACCAACCGGCCCAGGAGGAGGCGCTCAGCGCGGCAACCACCAGGCAGACCAGCAGCGCCACCAAGCTGTGTACCAGGATGTTGACCAGGTGGTAACCCCGCACCTGGTAGGCCCCCACCGCATAGTTGAAGGCCAGACTGGTCAGCAGCACCGGCCGGTACATAGCCATGGCCGGCTCGCGCGAGAAGGCCGATGGATCGGCGAAAAATTCGGGGATCTGGTCCAGGGAGCGGAGGTGGGGATTCTCGACAATGGCGTGGCTGTCGTCGTAGTGGAAGCTGTTGTCCAGGCTGTTGAGGTACACCGCCCAGCTGGCCAGCAGGATCAACAGCCAGTGCAATTTCATCTGGTCTCTTGCAGCAGGCGCTCCACCTGGTCCAACCCCTCGCGGGCCTGGGGGTACCCAAAGGACAGGGCGCTGGAATAATATTCGCGGGCCTGGCGCAGGTACGGACCGCGCTGGTCCGGAGGCAGCGCTTGGGCCTGGGCGGCGAAAAGGGATCCCATGTTTTTGAGCACCTGACCGTCGTTGGGGGCGATGTGCAGGGCGCGGGCATAGGCGGCCCGGGCGTCCTCATACTGCCCCAACTCCTGGTAAGCCACCCCCACATCGCCGTGGGCCTGGTAGTGGTTGGGCCGCACTGCCAGGGCCTCTTGGTAGCTGTCCAGTGCCTGGTGCAGCAACGCGGTTTTGGCGGCCGCATCCACGGGTCCGCGGCTTTTCTGCAGATACACATTGCCCAGGTTGACCAGGGCGTCCTCGAAGCGCGGGCTCAGCTCCAGGGCCCGGCGGTAGGCGCGCTCGGCCCCGTTGAAATCCTCGAGCACAAAAAGCACGCTGCCCTGGTTGTTGAGACCCCGCAAACCGAGATCCCCCCCGGGGTCCAGGTCGCCGACCAATTGGTACTCTTTGGCGGCGTCGACCCAGCGTGAGGCATTGCCCTGCAGCGCCAGATCCTTGTACGCGTTGCCCAGGTACAGGTGCGCCCGGGGCATAAGCGGGGCCTTCTTCACCGCATCGGTCCACAGGCTCAACTCGTCGGCCCACACCTGGCTGCGCCTCCAGCTCCCCAGCGCATACACCCCCACCAGCAGACCCACCAGGACCCAGCCCCTGATCCGGCCGGCCCGCAAGAGCCACGCCAGCCCGATGCACAGGGAGGCGCAGGGCAGGTAGAGCCGGCGCTCGTTGACCAGCACATTGAGGGGCATGACCATCACCGGCAGCAGGGCCAGCAGCGCCCAGAGGATCAGGAAGAGGGCCTGGTCCTGCTGCCGGCGGTGAGACCAGAGCAACCAGGCAGCCGACAGCACCAAGGCCAGGGGCAACAACACCCCCGCTCCCAGCCAGCCCTGCTGGGCGAAGAACTGGTGGTCGACATTGAGCCGGGCCGGCATCAACAGCAGATAGGGGTAATAGACCAGGGCCTTGAGCTGGGTGGCGGCCTGCACGCTTAGGTCGCGCACCGGCTTGCCCAGAGACCGGCCGAGAAAACCATTCAATATCAGCACCAACACATAACCGGCGGCCAACCCCCAGTAGGCCCCGTGCCGACGCCAGAACTTGGCCCACAGCACCGGCCACTGCTGCCGGCTGAGAAAGAGATAGTCGTAGACCAGCAGCAGTGCCGGCAGCGCAATGGCCGACTCCTTGCTCAAGAGCCCCAGGACCAGGCAGAGGCGCACCCAGGTCCGCTTGCGGGGCTGGCCCTCTTGTTCGGCCTGGACAAAAAAACCGAGGGCCAGCAGACAGAAGGCCGCTGCCAGGCTGTCGGAGCGGCTGCTGATGTAGTTGACCGGCTCGGTGCAGAGGGGATGGGCCGCAAAGAGCAGGCCGGCGACCAGGCCGATGCGGGCATCGCCGCTCAGACGCCGGGCCAGCCAGCACACCAGGCAGGCGTTGAGGGCGTGTAACAACAGATTAAAAACGTGGTACCCCCTGACCGAGAAACCGCCCAGAGCAAAATTGAGGGCATAACTGACCAGGAGCAGGGGGCGGTACATGCTCTTGTCCGCATCCACCGAGAACTGGGAAGGATCGGCGAAGAAGTCGGGAATGTTGCCCAACTGGCGGATGTGGGAATTTTGCTGGATGGAGTGCTCATCGTCGTAGTGGAAACCATTGTCCAGGAAGCCGCCGTAGAGGGCGCCGCACAGGACCAGGATCAGCACCCAGCCGTATTTCTCCTCGTATTTCACGGGCGACCCAACCTCCTTTCCAGATTCTGCAACCGCATGTTTGCCTCGGCGCGCAGGGAAGGATCGCCCCCTCGCGCGGCCAAGTCCCGATATACCGGCACTGCCTCGGCGGGCCGGCCCCCACTTTCGAGGGCATTGGCCAACTGCAGGCGCCCTTCACCGAAATCGGGGTGCAGGACCACCAACTGCTGGTTGAGAGCGATGCTTTCGGCATAACGCCCCTGGGCAAAAAGGGCTACCGCCAGGAAGAACATCCCCTCCTGGTGCCCTGGGTTTTGCGCCAACACCAGCCGGCACCAGGCCTCCACCTGCGGGGCCTGGCCCTTTTCGATCAGCGGTGGGGCGCGGTGGGGCAGCTCGCGCAAGAGTCTCTCGCGGCTCTGGCGACCATCCCTGGCCTCCTCCCCTTCACCGGCGACCTGACTGTAATAATAATAGGCACTGTCGAGGCGAGCTGCCTGCTCGTGCAGGAGCCCCAGGTTGTGTAACACCAGGTCGTAGTGGCGCGTCTGGGGAGAAATCAAAAGGTACTGGGCCTTGGCCTGTTCCAGCTGCCCGGCCAACTGGTAGGTACGGCCCAGGTTGTAGCGCATCTCCCCCTGGTCCGGGTGTTGGCTGACAATCTCTTCGTACAGGGCGATGGCCTGGTCGTAGCGGCCCATCTTCTCGTAGGTGGTGCCCAGATTGGCGCGGGCGGTGGGATTGTCCGGCTCCAGGTCTAGGGCGCGCTTGAGCAACGCGGCGGCTTCCTCGAGCTGGCCCTGGGCCCGCAGGTGGTTTCCCAGAAACACATAAGGGCGCACCTCCCCCGGGGCTTTTTTCAGCGCGTCGGCCCACAGGGTGCCCTCGTCTCTCCACACCGTGTTGCGCTGCAGGACCAACAGGCCCAACACCAGGGGCAGCGCCAACCAGGCCCGGCCCAGACGTGGCAGCCCCTCCAGCCCACTCAGCCAGATCAGCAACCCAACCAGGGGCAGATAGAGCCGATGTTCGTTGACCAGGATATTGAGGGGCACCAGCGAGGTGGGCGCCAGGGCGATGAGTACCCAGCCGGCCCCAAAGACAAAAGCGCCGCGCCCGGCGGCCCGGCCGCACAGGGCCAGCGAGAGGATCAGCGCCAGGCTCAGCAAAGCCAACCCTCCCGCCAGCGAGGAGACCGAGAAGGCGTGGTGTACGCTCAGCCCAGTGGGCATCAGCAGCAGTTTGAGATAATAGACCAGGGCCTTGGCCTGGGTGCCCAACTGCTCGGCCAGGGGCCGCACCGGGGCGGTGAACACCGCCTTGGCCAGGAAGGGGCGCACCGCCCCCAGGTAAAGCAGGGCCACCGCGCCGTACGGGATATATCTGGACCATGCGCCCTTCAGTCTGCCCAGGCTGTACTCCCGGCACAGGAGCAGGGCCGGCAAGACGATCGCGCTTTCCTTGGAGAGCAGCCCGAGCGCAAAACATCCCAAGCCCAGCCAACGCCGCCCTTCTCCCTCGGCCCAGCAGGCCCCCAGCACCAGCGCCGCGGCCAGCAACTCCGAGCGACTGCTGATGTAGTTGACCGGCTCGGCGCAAAGGGGATGGAGCGCGAAGATCAGCCCGCCCAGCAGGGCCAAGCCGGCCGACCGGCCCAGCTGGCGCAGCAGGGCCCAGACCAGCACGCTGCACAGGGCGTGTAACCCCACGTTGACCAGGTGATAGGAATAGGTCTGGGTCCGGCTCCAGGCGTAGTTCAGGGCCAGGCTGACCAGCAGCAGGGGCCGGTACATGGCCTTTTCGGGATCGCCAGAAAAGTACTCGGGGTGGACAAAAAAGGCGGGGATATTGCCCAGGCTGGACAGATGCGGATTGGCGACGATGGCGTGTTTGTCGTCGTACTGGAAGGCATTGCCCAACGAGTTCAGATAGAGCAGGAACACCACCCCCACCAGGATCATCGCGACCTTGCGGGGCTGGGCAGCCAGTGCAGTCACCGCGCCCCTCCCTGCTGCAACTGGCGCAACCGTAGGGCGGCCAGCGTATTGCCCGGTTCCAGGGTTAGAGCCTGCTGGAAACACCCCGTGGCCTCCTGCCACTGCCGGCGGCCCCCGTCCGGGGCCCCCTGGCGCTGGGCCTGTTGGCCGTCGAGCAGCAGCGCCTCACCTAAGCTGCACCAGGTCTCGGCGTCGGGGTGCAGGCGCAGGGCCTGCTGGTACGCGGCGATGGCCGGGCCATACTGACTTTGCCGCACCAGGGCCAGTCCCAGGTTGTAATACCCTTCGGGGAAATGGGGCGAAAGCGCCACCACCCGCTGGTACACTTCAACGGCCTCGGCCACCCGCCCCAACCTCAAATAGGCGCTGCCCAGGCTGTTGAGCGCATCTTTGTACTCGGGGTCCAGTTTGAGCACCTGCTCGTACTCGGCGACCGCTCGCTCATAAGAGGCCCGGGCTGTGGCGGTGTCGGTCTGGGTGCCGGCGGCCTCGTAATAGAGGTTGCCCAGGTTGGTGCGCGCTGCGCGGTGTTGAGGGTCCAGGTGCAGGGTCGCCTCGAATTCTCTTCTCGCCCCTTGGCGATCACCTGCGTGTCGCAGGGCAGTGCCCAACTGGACGTGCGCCCTGGGCATGGAGGGACTGCGCCGGACAGAGACACCCCACAGACTCAGTTCATTCTTCCACTCCTGATTGCGCAGGAATACCAGCCCGATGCAGAGTCCCAGTAGCACCATGCCGTGTTTCTGGTACGCGCGCACCTGTGCCCAGACCGACCCGGCTGCCAGGGTCGCAAAAGCCAGGGGCAGATAAAGCCGGTGTTCGTTGACCAGCACGTTGAGCGGCACCAGGGTGGCCGGCAGCAGGGCGATCACCCCCAGGCTCAGCCAGATTACCCAAACTCGCGGCCAACTGCGCCAACCCAGCCAAGCCAGGGAGGCGACCAGCAACAGGCTGCACCAGACCGCCGGGTGCCAGGGATGGGCCGCCTCAGAGAAGGCGTGCTCGACATTGAGGCCCACCGGCATGAGCACCAGCTTGAGGTAATAGGGGGCGGCCTTGGCCTGGGTCCACAGCTGGATCCACAGGTCGCGCGGAGGCGCCGTGCCGCTCTGGTGCGCTCGCCCGATCAGGCCAAAGGACCACAACACCCCCAGATAGAGCAGCCCCATCCCCCAGAAAGGTACATGTTCTTGCCAGCGGGAGGGGCGCCTGAGGGCAAAGCGCTCGGCCAGCCACAGGGCCGCCGGCAGGGTAATGGCCATCTCCTTGGCCCCCAGCGCCAGGGCAAAACAAGCCAGGGCCAGCCAGTGCCGCCGGTCCAGGAACAGGCTCAGGCCCGCCAAGTACCCCAGGGCCGCCAGGGACTCGGAGCGACTGCTGATATAGTTGACCGGTTCGGTGGCCAGGGGGCAGAGGGCGAACAAAAGGGCTGCAGCCCAGGCCCCGCGCTGGCCAGCCCCTGCCTGCAGACCCAAACGCCACACCAAGAGCGCGCAGCCCAGGTGCAGGGCCAGGTTAACCAGGTGGTACCCGAGGGTCGCGTACTGCCCCACCGCGTAGTTCAGCGCATAACTCACCAGCAGGAAGGGCCGGTACATGGCCTTGCCCGGGTCTTCGGAGAACTGCCCCGGATCGGTGAAAAATGCCCCCACCTGTGCCAGGGACCGGATATGCGGATTGTTGAGCAGCGAGTGGAAATCGTCGTAGTGGAAACTCCCCTGGAGGGAGTTGGCGTACGCCAGGACCACCAGGCCAGCCAGCAGGAGCAGACGCTGCAGGGCGCTCATCGGTGGCCCTCCAGCAGCTTCAGGCGCTCCCGGGCCAAGGCGGTCCGACTGTCGGGCGTCTTCCACAATTCCAGGAAATGGCGGTACGCCCCGGCGGCCTGCTCCAGTTGCCCGACTACCTCCAGGGCTCGGGCCAACCCGAACCAGGCCCGCGCATACTGGGGCTCGCGAGCCAGGGCGGCTTGGAACTGCGCCACTGCTTCGGCATGCCGGCCCGCCTCACCCAACAACTCGGCATATTCGACCCGCGCCCGGTTTTGCGCCGGGTCCAGGGCCAACACCTCGGCCAGGACCTGCATGGCCCGTTCCTGCTGGCCCGACTGCCTCCAGGCCCCGGCCAGGTTCAGCCGCACCTGCGCCTCCTGTTCGGGGTGGCGATCAAGGGCCTGCTGGTAGCGCTCCACTGCCTGGGCGTACTGGCCCTGCTCGCGGTACAGATTGCCCAGGTTATTGTACGGTTCGGGCTGCTGGGGAATGAGTTCGACGGCCCGCAGGAAAGCCGCTTCGGCCTCGGCCCAGCGCTTTGCCTGGTACAGGGTCTGACCGCAGTTATTCCAGGCCGGGCCGTCCTGGGGGTTTAGCTTCAGGGCCTGCTGATACATAGCCACGGCCTGCGCCAAATCCCCTTTCTTGCTGTATGCGTCAGCGAGGTTCTGGTAGATCTCCTCGTACTTGGGATAACGCTCGATGGCTTTGTGGTACCACGTGATGGCCTCGTCCAGTTGGCCCTGCTGATGGTGGATGGTGGCGATGTTGTTGTATGCATCCCCGTGCCGGTCATCCAGCTTCAGCGCTTGCTGATACGCCCTCAGCGCACCTTCGCTGTCCCCGGCCAACTGCAGCGCCTTGCCCAGATTGGTCTGCACCCGGTACATGTGAGACCCCTTGGCCAGGGCATCCCGCCACAGGCTCAGCTCATCCTTCCAGACCGCGTTGCGATTCCAGGTCAGCAGCCCGCACAGCGGCACCAGAAGATAGAGCAAAGGCCGGGTGCGGGCCGTCGCGGTGCCCCCCACCAACCAGGCCAAGCCAGCCACCACCAGGTAGAGCCGGCGCTCATTGACCAGCATGTTGAGGGGCATGAGCAGCACTGGCAGCAGGACCAGAAAACTCCAGGCCAGCACCAGGCCGGGCAGGGTAAACCGGCCCCGCCAGGCCAGGTACCCCAGTGAGAACACCAGAGCTAAGGCCGCCAGGGAAATGGCGTCAGGACCGGTGGACTCAAAGAACTGATGCTCCACACTCAGGGCCTGGGGCATCCAGGCCAGGCGCAGGTAATAGACCAGGGCCTTGACCTGGGTCCAAGCCTGCACCCAGGGGGAATGCACGGGCGCAACCAGCGAGTCGGTGAGGAAGCGGTTGAGGACCAGCACCAACCCGTAGGCCCCCACCAACCCCGCATAGGGCGCATAAGACCGCCACCCCAGGGGCTGGCCGCGCCAGCGGTCCACTAGCCACAGGGCCGCCGGCAGGGTAAGGGCGATCTCCTTGGAGAGCAGGGCCAGGGCCAGGCAACCTAGGGACAGCCACCTGAAACGGGGTTGGCCCTCTGCTTTCAGGTGCGCGAGCAATGCCCCCAGGTACCCCAGAGCCGCCATGGACTCGGAGCGACTGCTGATATAGTTGACCGGCTCACTGCACAAGGGATGGACGGCAAAAAGCAGCCCTGCCAGCAAGCCGCTGCCAAAGAGGCGCAGCCCCAGCCGCCACACCAGCAGGCTGCAGCCCAGGTGGAGGAGGATATTGACCAGATGGTACCCCTGCACCTCATAGCCGTCCAGGGCATAGTTGCCGGCGTAGCTGAGCAGCACCAGGGGCCGGTACATCTTCTTTTCGAGGTCGCCGGAGAACATCAGCGGGTCAGTGAAAAAGGCCGGCAGATTCCCGAGGGTACGGATATGCGGGTTGTCGACGATGGAATGAAAGTCGTCGTAGTGGAAGGACCCAGAGAGGGAATTGGCGTACCCGAGCAGGCAGACCAGCAGCAGGGCGCCGGCCCCGGTCCAGGTCCTACTCATGGCTGACGCCCCCTAATTGGGCCACCCGCTGCCGCGCCTCGGCAGCAGCGCGATGGTCTCCGAGTTGCTCCTGCACCACCGCCAGATTGGCCCAGGCCAAACCGTAGCGCGGGTCCAGCTCCACCGCTCTGGCAAAGGCCCGACGGGCAGCGCCCAGGTCCCTCAGGGCAAAATAGGCGCTGCCCAGGTTCACCCAGGTGCGCGGGTCCATCTGGTTCAGTTCCAGGGCCCGTTGGTGCAGGACCAGGGCCTCGGCGGGCCGCTGCAACTCTTGCAATACGTTGCCGGTGTTGTTGTACAGGTCAGGCTGGGCCGGGGCCAGGGCCAAGGCTTGTTGATAGGCCCCCAGACTCCCCTGCCAGTCTCCCATCAACCGCCGCGTTTCTGCCAACCCGGACCACAATCCCGCCCGCTGCACTAGCTGCTCCGGGTCCTCCTGGGGCGGGACCTTGAGCCCCCGCTCGTACGCGGCCCCTGCCTCTGCCAGGCGTCCCTGCTCCTGACGCCATTGCCCCAGCCGGACGTACCCCACCAGGAAACTCGGATCGCGCTGCAATCCGGCTTCCATGGTCTGGATCGCCGCAACGGTGTCCCCGGCACTGGCTTGGGCCTCGGCCAGGATGAAACGAGGTCTGGCCATGTCGGGGGCCTTGGCCACCGCGTCGCTCCACAGACTCAGCTCGCTCTGCCATACCTTGTTGCGCTCAAAGGTGGCAAAACCCAAACCCACCACCAGCGCCAGACCGGCCCAGGCAACCCCCTCCTGCCAGCCTCGCCGGGCCAACTGCGCTGCCCCGTACCCGAGGGCCAGGGCAAAGGCGGCGCTGGACAGGTAGAGCCGGTGTTCGTTGACCAGCACGTTGAGGGGGATCAGCGAGGCCGGGGCCAGGACGATCAGCCCGAAGAGCAGCAGAAAGAGGGGCAGCGGATGCCGGCGGCGGTGGTAAAAGGCCAGGAAGAGCAGGGAGAGCACCAGGGCAAAGGCGCTGGCCGCAAAGGGATCTAAGAGGGTATCGGAGACCTGGAATTGGTGGTCCACGTTCAGGCCGCTGGGCCACAGCAGCAGCTTGAGATAGAAGACCAAGCCTTTGATTTGGGACCACCCCTGCTCGCTGTAGGACCGCACCGGCGCACCCAGGGTCGCCCGGTGCAGGAACTTCCAGACACCCACCAGATAGCCCAGGCTGAGGATGCCCAGGACCAAGTACAATCTTCTTAGCTCTCGCAGCGACCGCCCTGGGAAAATCCACTGATAACAGACCAGCACCGCCGGCAGCGCGATGACCGTGGACTTGGTCAAGAGCCCGGCCAGATACGCCCCCCCCACCCAAGCCTCGCCGCGCCGCCGCAGGAAAAGCAGCAATGCCCAGAGGAAAAAGGCCGCTGCCAGCACCTCGGAGCGGCTGCTGATATAGTTGACCGCCTCGCTGTTGATGGGATGCACCCCGAAGATCAGCGCCGCCAGGCCGGCTGCCGGCCGATCTTTCAACAGGGCTTCCCCGATGCGGAAGACCAGCCACACCGCCCACAGGTGTAGCGCAATATTGAAAAGGTGATAGCTCCACACCTCATATCCACTGAGCGCGTAATTGAGCGCAAAACTGCCCAGGAGCAGGGGCCGGTACATGGCGTACTCGGGCTTGGCCGAAAAGAGGGTGGGGTCGACAAAATAGGCCGGAAGATTGGCGAGGGTGCGGATATGGGGATTGTCGACAATGGCGTGGCTGTCGTCGTAATGGAACGCGTTCTGCTGGGAATTGAGGTAGACCAGCAGGGGCAGGACCAGCACCAGCAGCGGCAGGTACCGCGAGCGCAGCGGGTTCATCGGGCCCCCTGCTCCAAGCCCGCCAGGCGCTGGCGCACTTGCTCGGCAAAACGCGGATCTTCCCGCCACAGGCGGAGGAAGGCCCGGTACGCCTCGGCAGCCTCTGCCCCCAGGCCCTGCCGCTCGTAGATCAATCCCAGATTGTAATAGGGCTTGGCGTACCCGGGGTCGAGGCGCAGGGCCTGCTGGTAGAGTTCGACCGCCTCAGCGAGGCGCCCCTGATTCTCCACCGCATCGCCAAGATTGAAATACACCCCGGCCTCGGGCTTGAGTTCCAGGGATCGGCGCAGGGCCGTCTCGGCGTCGGCCCAATGCCCCAGGCGGGCCTGGGCGATGCCGATATTGTTGTAGAGTTCGCCGCGCGCCCCGCCCAACTCCACAGCGCGCCCGTACAGCTCCAGCGCTTCCTCCATCCGCCCCTGCTTGCTGTACAGGGCGGCCAGGTTGTTGAGGGCCTCCGGGTAGCGGGGCAGCAGCGCCAGGGCCTGGCGGTACTCCCCCTCGGCATCGGCCATGCGCCCCTGATCCCGGTACAGGTTCCCGAGGTTGTTGTGGGCCGGCGCATTGGCCGGATCGAGTTCCAGGGCGCGGCGGTACGCCTGTTCGGCCGCTGCCCCTGCGCCCCGCTGCCGGTACACCAAGCCCAGACGCAGGTAGGGCCGCACCATCTGCGGCCCGTGCAGGCGGGCGTCCTCCCACAAGGTGGCCTCGTCGGCCCAGACCCGGTTGCGCTGCACCGTGAGCAAAAAGCCGATGCCCACAGCCGCACCCACCAGCAGTCTTGCGGGCAACCGCTGTTGTCGGCTCAACCACAACACCAGGCCCAGGGCCCCGGCCAGGGGCAGATAGAGCCGGCGCTCGGCCACCAGCAGATTCAGCGGCACCACCAGGGTGGGCAGCAGGGCCAGGCCCATCCAGGCCAGCCAGAAGAGCGCTGGCCGGCCCAGGGTGCGGGTCGCAACCAGGATCAAAACACCGACCAGCAGCAGACTGGCCAGCACCGCCCCCTCGGAAAAGGAAGTGGACGCCGCAAACTGGTGTTCCACACTGAGGGGATGGGGCAGGACCAGCAACTTGAGATAGAAGACCAGGGCCTTGGCCTGGGTGCAGCACTGGGCTGCCCAGTGGCGCACCGGCGCATCCACCAGCGCTTCCCCCACCAATCGCCCGGTGCCCAGCAGGTACAGCCCCAACACCGCCCAGTACGGGACGTGCCGCCGTACCTGCAGGGCTGCGGGCCTGAAAGCCCAGTCGTGGGCCAGCAGCAGGGCCGGCGCCATGGCCGCGCTCTCCTTGCTCAAAAGCGCCGCCCCGAAACAGAGCAGGGCCCCAGGAGACCAATTAGTACCTGAGCGGGCGTGGCACAGGAGCGCGCCCATCACCAGCAGGGCCGCCAGGCTCTCGGAGCGGCTGCTGATGTAGTTCACCGGTTCGGCGGCCAGCGGGTACACGGCAAAGAGCAAGCCACCGGCCAGCGCCGCGCCCTTGCCCAGCCCTAGGGTACTCAGCACCCGGTAGAGCATGCAGGCGGCCAGCGCGTGCAGGGCGAGATTCACCAGGTGGTACCCCGGCACCGCGTATCCTCCCAACTGGTAGTTCAGCGCGTAGCTGACCAGCACCAGGGGCCGGTACATCTCGCTGCCCACGTTCCGCGAAAAAAGCTGCGGGTCCGCGAAGAAGGCCGGGATATTGGCCAGGCTGCGGATATGGGGGTTCTCTACCAGGGAATGTTCGTCGTCGAAATGGAAGCCGTTGTCCAGGGAATTGGCAAAGGCCAGGGCCGCGGCCAGGACAATGGCCAGCACAGGCCCGTATTGCCGGATAGCCATCGGTTCAGCGCCTGTCGAAATAGGCGCGGAACCACAATTCCAGCGAGAGCAGCCCCCACACCGTCCGCCCGATGGGCTGCTCCCCGCGTATACAGCGCTCCACCGCATCCATGGCGAAAAAGCCGCGCTGCCGGGTGGTCTCTCCCAGGAGGATATCCTCGACAAAGGGCCGCAATTCCCCTTTGAACCACTCGTAGATGGGCACCGGGAAACCCATCTTGTCGCGGCGGTCGAGGATGGGCTGGGGCACGATCCCCTGCAGGGCCCGGCGCAGCAGATGTTTGGGCTGGCCGGCGGCAAAACGATGGCGGGCGGGCACGGCAAAAACCTGATCGACAATACGGTGATCGAGGAGGGGCAGACGCGACTCCAGGGAAACGGCCATGCTGGTGCGGTCCTCCAACTGGAGCAGCGACTGCAGGTGGTTCTTGAGGTCCATGTAGAGCATGCGGTCGATGAGTGCCGGGGTGTGCGGAGCCATGAATTCGGCGCGGAACACCTCCCGGGTCGAATACCCTGGTTCCTGCCAGTCGGCCTGCAACACCCCGTCCATGTCCTGGGAGCGCTTCAACAACAAGTAATAGCGATCGGCCGGGTCGCCGAAGAGATCCTGACCGAAGTATTTCATGATTGTCGGCTCGTACCCGCGCAGGTAGGAGAGGCTGGGGCTCAGCTCTGCCAGGCTCAGTTCCTGGACCATGGACTCGGGCCGAGAGCCGTAGATGGCCTGCTGCAGGCAGGCCTCCAGGTAGGCCACCAGATAGCGGGCGTAGCCGCAGAAAATCTCATCGCCCCCCTGCCCCCCCAGCACCACCTTGACATGGCGGCTGGCCAACTCGGAGAGAAAGTACTGGGGAAAAACCGCTGCCCCAGCGATTGGTTCGTCTAGGTAGTAGACCAGTTTGCCAAAGGTGTCGGCCAGGTCCGCGGCGCGGGGGAAAACCTCGTGGTACACCGCGCCCAGATGTTGGGCCACCAGCCGGGCATAGGCGGATTCGTCGTACCGGGCGTGTTCCTTGAAACCGCCGGTGAAGACCTGTAAGGGCCCGTTCAGTTGCTTGGCGGCCATACAGGCGATGGCGCTAGAATCCAGACCGCCGCTCAGATGGGTGCCCAGCGGCACGTCGCTGCGCAACTGCAGCCGCACCGCGTCCGCCAGAAGGTGGGTCAGGCGCGGGACAAACTCCTGCTCGTCGTAGTGCTCCTGCGGGGTGAAGTCCACATCCCAGTATCGCTCCACCCGCACCTTGCCCCCCTCCCAGACCAGGAAATGGCCGGGCAGCAAACGCTTGATTCCTTTGAACAGGGTCTTGTCTCCCAGGCAGTATTGCAGATCCAGATAGTCCTGCAGCCCCTGGGGGTCGATGGTCGGCTGCAACTGAGGGTGTTCCAGCAGGCTCTTGATCTCCGAGGCGAAGAGGAAGATTTCGCCGTCGGCATAGTAGTAAAAAGGCTTGATGCCCAGGTGATCGCGGGCGGCCAGCAGGCGCTGCCGGCGCCGGTCCCAGAGCGCAAAGGCAAACATCCCATTGAGCTGGCGCAGGCAGCCCTCCCCGCGCGCGTCGTACAACTGCAGCAACACCTCGGTGTCGCTCTGGGTGGCAAAGCTGCGCCCCTCTGCCTTGAGTTCGGCCCGCAGCTCGAGGTAGTTGTAGATCTCGCCGTTGTAGGTGATCCACAACTGGCCGCCGGCCGTGGTCATGGGCTGGTGCCCACTCACCAGATCGATGATGCTGAGCCGGCGATGCCCCAGACCCACGCCGGGCGCCACCCAAATCCCCCGGTCATCGGGTCCCCGGTGGCTGAGCACATCGGTCATCCGGTCCAGCACTCGGGGGTCGATTTCGCGCCCCCGGTCCCGATGCACAATGCCGGCGATGCCACACATGCCTTCTCAGTTCCCTCCCAGCCGCTGCGCCCCTTCCTGGGCGCGGCGGGCGAATTCTTGGTACTGGGTATTCTCGTGGTACTCGGGATTGGCCAGCAGCAACACCCGGCAGCGCCGGTACGCCGCACTGGCTTCCTGCGCTTCCCCGTCGCGCTCTAGGGCAGCGGCCAGATTATACCAGGCTTGGGCCAGCTCCGGATCGAGGGCCAGCGCTTGCCGGTACTCGGCCACCGCTTCCGCCCGACGATCCATCGCCTCAAAAGCCTGGCCCATATTATTGCGGGCCTCGGCATAACCGGGGTTGCAGCGCAGCGCCTCTTGGTAATGGGCGATGGCCGCTTCCCACTGGCCCCTGCCCTGGGCGACGTTGCCCAGGTTGTAGTGCGCCCCCTCCAATTGCGGGCTGTACCTGAGCGCCTGGGTGTACGCCTCGACCGCCCCCTCGGTATCGCCCTGGTCATTGAGCAGATTGCCCAGTTCGGCCCAGGCATCGGCGTAGTCGGGCTTGAGCTGCAAAGCCTGGCGCAGCTGGACCAGCGCTTCCTCGTCGCGGCCCTCGTGTTTGAGCGCCAGGGCCAGGTTGGCGCGGGCGCGGAACATCTGGGGTCCCTTGGCCACCGCGTCCTCCCACAGCCCCACCTCGGTGGCCCAAACCTGGTTGCGGGCCACACTCATCGTGGCCAGCAGCCCCCCCAGAAGGGCGGCGAAGAGCCAGGGCCGACGGCCGACCGCAGCCCGCTGCCACAACCAGGCCACCACCATACACAAGCCGGCGCTGGCCAGGTACATGCGCCGTTCGCTGACCAGGATGTTGAGCGGCACCAGCGAGGCCGGCGCCAGGGTCAACACAAACCAAGCCCAGCCATAGGCCGGTACCCGCCGCAACTGGCGCAGCGCCAACCAAGAGAGCGAGGCCAGCAAGAGCGCCGAAAAAATCACCGATCCATCCAAACCCGAAGATACAAAGAACTGGTGCTCCACGCTCAGGCGCACCGGCATACAAAAAAGCCAGATATAGTATACATAGGCTTTCAACTGGGTGAGTACCTGCTCCACCCATCCCCGAGGCGCCTTGGCCATCGACCCGGGGAGAAAGCGGTTGAAGCTGATCAGGGCCAGGTAGCCCGTGCCGATCAGCCCCAAAACCACAAAAGGACGCCAGTGGATCTTCACCTGATGCCACCCGCGATGCAGCCCGGCCAACAGCGGCAGAGTGATGGCCACCTCCTTGGAGAGCAGGCCCCCGGCATACGCGGCGCTGGTGCCGCCCCAGCGTCCCTGGGTTGCCAGCAACAGGGCCCCCAGGTACCAGCAACTCACCATCAGGTCCGAGCGGCTGCTGAGGTAATTGACCAGCTCGGCGTGGGTGGGGTGCAGCAGGAAGATCAGGGCGCCCATCCAGGCGGCTGTCGGGTCTAGCGCGCGGCGCAGCAGCGCGTAGAGCAGACCTGCGGCCAGGATGTGCAGGAAGAGATTGAACCAGTGGTAACCCTGCACCCCCTGGCCGCCCAGAGCGTAGTTGACGGCATAGGAAATCAGCACCAAGGGGCGGAACATCGTGCCCCGGCTGTCGCTGGAAAAGGTATGCAGGTCGGTGAAGAAGGAAGGGATATTTTCCAGGGACCGGAGGTGGGGGTTGTACTGGATGGAATGGCGGTCGTCGTACTGGAAGGGATTGGCGCGTCCACCCGCATAGAGCGCTGTTCCCAGGACACTGGCCACCAGGAAGAAGCACAGCACCGGGTATCTGCCGAGCCAGGTATTCATCTAAGGCCGATGGTTTCGCTCAGACATACGGGGTCCTGTCCTACTTGCTCTCAGCCAGCTGCCTGAGTTTCTCCGCTGCAGTCCGCGCATAGCTGCTCCCCGGTGCCAGGGCCATGAGACTAGCGTAAGCCCAGCGCGCCTTGGCCTGGTCCCCGATCTTCTCGTATGCCATGCCCAGGGCCATATAGGTCTCCAGACGCTGCTGCCGGTGCAGCGACTGCTCCAGCACCTTCACCGCCTCATCTGGGCGATTCTCGATGATCATCATCAACCCTTTTTTGTGCAGAGCGTGGGCAGTGGGGTCCCAGTTCTTTTCCTGCAGGGCGACCAGGGCATCCAGGGCTTCGCGCGACTTGGTGTACGTGGAATCGATGGCCAGGGCCTGCCTATAGGACTCCACGGCCTCGGCCCGGCGTCCCAGGGCCAGGTACGCGGCCCCCTGGTTGTTGTGGCTGACCAACTGGTCCCCGGCGCTCAGGACCTGGGGATACACGGTGCGCGTCAGGGTGTATTCGCGCAGCGCCTCCTCATGCCGGCCGGCCTGCTGGAGGACGTCGCCCATATAGAGGTGGGGGCGCGGCATCTTTGGCGCCTGGCGCAGGGCATCCTGCCACAGGGTCTCCGGACCCTGCCAGACCTGGGTGCGCTGCCAGGCCAGAGCGCCGTAGCTGCCCAACCAGGCCACCACCAGGGCACGGCCCGCGTTCCCTCGCTCTTCCATCAACGCCGCCAGCATCCGGCCCACCAACACCGCAAAAGCCGCAGCCGGCAGGTACAGACGGTGTTCGTTGACCAGGACGTTGAGCGGCACCGCGCTGCTGGGCAGCAAAGTCAGACCTGCCCAGGCCACCCAGAAAAGCACCCCCTTGGCCTCCCGCAGGAACAGGAGGGCACCAACCGTCCCCAAACAAAGGAGCGCCGCGATCACCGTCCCATCCAACCCCGCTGCCAGGGAAAATTGGTGCTCCACACTCAGCCCCTGGGGCAGCCACAGGAGTTTGAGGTAAAAGACCAAGGCTTTGACCTGGGTCAGGCACTGGACAGCCAACGAGCGCACGGGGTGGGTGACCACGGCAGCACTGAGGGCGCCCCAGACCCCGACAATGTAGAGGAAGCCAGCCAGCCAGAAAGGGCCCTGGCGCCTGCCAATCCCTTGCCAGGAGAACGCCGCTCGCCGGCATAGCAACTCGTACAAGAGAAAGACTGGGGGCAGGGCGATGGCCACCGACTTGGACAGCAGCGCCCCGACAAAAGCGGCGAGGCTGAGCCCCAGCCATTTCCGCCCCCCGCTCAGATAGGCCAGGAAAGCCAACAAAAAGAAAAAGGCGCAGAGCGACTCGGAGCGGCTGCTGATGTAGTTGACCGGCTCGCTGCCCAGGGGGTGCAGGGCGAAGAGCAGGCCGGCCAGCAGGGCCTGGACCCCGGTCCCGCCCAACTGGCAGACCAGCGCGTAGAGCAGACCGCTGGTCCCCAGATGTATGCCGAGGTTGAGAAGATGATATGACCACACCGAGTCCCCGCTCAGGGCGTGGTTCAGCGCGTAGCTGACCAGCACCAGGGGCCGGTACATGGCGTTGCGGGGATCGGCCGAGAACAACTCGGGCTGGTAGAAAAAAGCGGGAATGTTGGCCAAGGAGCGGATGTGGGGATTCTCGACGATGGAATGGATATCATCGTATTGGAAGGCATTGTCCAGACTGCCGGCGTAGACTAGGACGGTCAACGCGAAGATACAGGCCAGGCCCAGGAGTTGGCCTTTTTCCCAGAGGTGATTCACCGCACTCACCCTTTCTTCCTGCGGCGGCGGAAGCCGTCAACCACCAGCGCCCCGATCACCGCGAAAAGTCCCGCCAGAGAGAACCAACGCCAGCCCACTTTGTAGCCAGGCCCTTCGTACTGCAGGGTCAGCCCTTCGCTGCCTGCGGGCAGGTACACCGCGCTCAATCCAGCCCCGGACTTGAAAGCGCGGAGCGAGCTGCCTTGGGTATCGCTCGCATGCCAGTCGGAGAAACGCTGCAGCGAAATGCCGGCGAAGCGGCCGCGCGCCGCCGGGGTGCAGGAGAAACCCACCCGCTCCTCCTGCCACTGCTCGAGCTGCAGATCCGCGCGCCCGGCCGGAGGCTGATCCTGGCGGTAGAGGGCGTGGACCTCCTCCAGGGAAAACTGCCGCCAGGGCCCGGACACCAGCACCGAGGGTTCTGCCAACAGCAAGCCCTCTATCTGGTCTGCCAATCCCGCCAACTCGTCGAGATTCGCGCAAAGTAAAAAGAGCACGCGGTCAAACCGGAAGTCCGGTTCCAGGGACAGGGCCTCGAAGATCCTCTCCCCCTTGCGCGTGTCCCCCACGATGGCGACGACATGTTCGGGAATCCAGCCGATCCTGGCGCGCTGGTTTTCGAAGATCACTTGTTCAACCATGCCCGGCCCGAGGGGCTGGCGTTGCCACTGCTCGTCGCGCCAGTCCGGATAGCGATGCGCCATCTCCCGAAGCTGGCGATCTGCCCGGAAATATTCTAGTAGTTGGCCGTAATGGGAGGCGTACCGGCCCACAAAACCGGTGCGCGGCAGGTCGATATAACGCACTCCTAAGAGCCCGAGGTATTCGCTTACCTGGGCCCCGTACGGCCCCGGACCGGAGAAATATTTGTTGATGGCGTCCTGATAGCTGAAGTACTCGGCGGTATAATCGCGCTGGTGGATGATGTTGGCGGTAGGCTGGCCGGTGGTGGCGGGAAAGAGCATGAAGGCGAGGTCGGCCTTGAAGGTAAAAAACCGCTCGCCCCTTCCCCACTCGGCAGACTGGCTGAACTGCTTCCAGAAGCGCAACTGGGGTATTTGGTCGAGGGGCAGATGGTGGGGACCGACCGCAAAGAAAGCGAGCTTCAGGCCGATTAGTTCTAGCAACACCACACCCGGAATCCCCCACTTCCACCAGCGGTGGAACCTGGCCCCCCAGCGGGTTTGGAGCTGGGCATGGCCGCAGCCACAGAGCAGGGCCAGGCAGAAGGTGGACACGAAAAGCATGTTGCGCGGGGTGCCCACCCACTCGGAAGCCCGTCCCCACGAGATCGCAAAAAAGAGGACCAAGGTCAGCAGGGTCAGCCCCCACAGCACCAGCACCTGAGCCCGCTGCCGGCCCCGGCTGGTCCGCCAGGCGATCAGCGCCAGGACCAGCACCCCCACACCTTCGTAATGGGAGTCGATCACCTCCCACAGGGGCACGGAAAAAATCTGCTCCCAACCCAGGTGGCGAGCGACCAGATCAAAAGCGTACCTCGGGATGGCGGTGAAATTCTCCCAATCCCTCGGCCAGATGGTGCCTCTCTCGCCGAGGGTATAGATCTCCCGCCGGTGGATCAAGGCCGTGGCGACGTGAAAAGCCGAGAGCCAGGCCGCCACCGCCCCCATCACGGTCAGGCCACCGGCCAGCTGCCGCCACTGGCCGCGACGCCACCAGAGGTATTCGGCGAGCAGCAGCGCCACAGCGCAACCCACCACCTTGATCGCCATCTGCGGATTGGCCGTGATACACAGGGCAGTGAGCACCCCGCCCAGCAGCTGCATCCTGAATTCCCCTTCCGCAGCATGCCGGTAGGTGAAAACCACCCAGGGCAGCAGAGCCAACTGCAGCAGGTTGCTGGTGTAAACATAAAAATCGGCGGTGCGCGTCAGATACCAAGACAGCACAAAAGCCAGGGCCGCCAGCAGAGCCGAAACCCGCCTGCCACTCAGTTCCAACCCGAGACGATACATGCCCATGCCGGCCAGGCCAAAACACAGCACTACGAACAGGCGTATGCCCCCTTCCAGTCCCAGGAAGCGGGTGCACAGCGCCAACCCCAACGCATCGGGAAGGTGGTCCAAGTTGAACATGGGCTGGCCGCAGCCCGATTGCATGGTCCAGTTGGGCAAGCCCCCACTGAAGAGGCCTGGCGCCACCAGCCAGGCAAAATGCAGCCAATAGAAGAAATCGTTCCCCTTGGAATAGCTGATCCCCAGCAACCAGGGGAACGCCGCCAGAGACGCCAGCAGGGCGGCCAAAGCCAGGCCCACTGTCTGGTGTCGGTTCACCTTCTCATCCCCTCGTAAAATTGCACCGCGCCTGCCCATTCAGACCTTGCTGGGCCACCGGGTCTGTGCCAGCTTGTTGGCCCCCCAGGCGGCGAGCAGCGAAACACCGCTCAGCCAGAGGAGCCAGGGGGAATCGGACTGGGGGTATTCAGCCTGGATGCTCTGAAAGCCGGAGCCAGCCTCCAAGCCAGGGAGCTGAGGGTGGAGCAACTGCTGGAGCCCCTCCTTGGCGCGCAAGGCGCTGATGCCCGACCCGGCCTGGCCGACGACGAGGGGAAACTCCGCGCTTCCGCCCCGGCTCCTGAGTGCCAAGACCAAGGCACCCTCGATTGCCGGCTCGATACGCCAGACCAGCCGGTTGCGGGCCGGTTCGCGCACCGGGGGCAGGATCGTGCCCTGACCCTTGACCCATTCCAGGTCCACCCCCCAATCGCTGCCGGGCTCCAGTTGGGCAGTGAGCAACAGCGCCTTGCCTGTCTCTGCCGGCTGCAGACCCCAGCGGCTATAGGCCTGGATCAACAGGGGGGCGGAGACCAGCAGCGCCGCAGCCAAGGGCACAAAAAATGCCCGCAGGTACGCAACATTGGCCCCCAGCAACTCCCCCTCTGCCCGCAGCACCACCCAGGGGTCGTGGCGGAAAAGCCACAATTCGAGCAGGGCCGCCCGCAGCCGGGCCCGCGCCGCTTCCAGCCGCGGACGGTCCACCAGCCAGCGGAAGAGCAACGCCATGCCGGCGCCCAAGACCAGGGAAATCCATCCCAACTCGCCCCACTCGCCCAGCAGCCTTCCCGGAACACAGAGCAGGGCAAACGCCTTGTTGCTGACCTGGTTCACCAGATTCGCCAGCCCGATCATGACCGCCTCTTACTCGAGGTAACCCAGCCCCTTGAGCCGGTCGGCCAGTACCGCTTCCTCGGCGGCCCGGCGGGACTTGAGTTCTTTTTCGATGCAGAACTGCACGAACTCCTCGACGCTGGAAAATCCGGCCTCGGCGATATGCGCCTTGATCCGCTCCATCAACCCCTCCTCGAGTTGCACTTTGTTGCCTCCAAATAGCGCCATCTCATCCTCCTATTCGTTCTGCCATATCGCCTGGCCCTTCATTTGAGCCAGCGGCGCCAGGCCGTAATATTTTAGAATACTCACCGGCACATCGCGCAAGGAAAATTCCCCGGCGCGCAGGGGTTGGTTGCTGAGCAGCACCCCCGGCACCTCCTCGGCGGCGATGCAGTGGTCCCCGCTCCAGGCAGCCAGATTGTCCTCCAAGACGCGCGGGGTCAACTGGCCCACCGCCGATTCGCCGGATACCCGGTATCCCCTGGCATAACCCACGATCAGGTCCGGGGCCAGGCCGGGGAAATTGTGGCCCGCCTCCTCACTCCGGTATACCCTGCGGATCACCGGTTGCCCATTGACCGGATCGCGCACCTGCACCAGCCTGTCGGCCAATTCTGCCAGCACCCGCTCCCGGTCCTCGGGCTCCACCGCCCCCCCCTGCTCCCGGCCCCACAGATTCAGGTACAGTCCATTCAGACCCAGTCCATAGGCCCGGGTCTGTTTCCAGTTGACCTGGTCGGTCTTGAGGATTTCCAGCCGGCTGGTGTCGGCCCCGGCTTTCACCGTCAGAAACCCTTCCTGGCGCAACCAGGTATTGAGGTTGAAGGAGCGCTCATAGGGCGCAAAACCATGGTCGGACAACACGATGATCCTGGTCCGGGTATCCAGCGAACCCATCATCTCCCCCAGGAGGCTGTCCATCGCCGCGTATTCGTCGTCGATGGCCAAATGGTATTGCGCGAATTCGGGCTGGTACCCCGGATGGTGGGGGTCGGTGGTGCGCCACAGTACGTGGCTCAACTGGTCTAGACTGCCGATGTAGAAAAACAAGAAGCCTTCGCTGAAATCCCGCAGGAAATGGCGCAGGTGGGCCCGCCTTTCCTCCAGTACCAGCCGGTGCTGGGACAGGTATTCGCGGTAGTCGAAAACCGCCGTCTCCAAGGCCTTGCTTTCGTCGGGGATGCCCAGGGTGAAATGCCGCCCTTCCGCCTCAGCCAAATCGGCGATGGCCCCTTCCGGCGCCGACAGGGGCATGGCCGGATGGGCCGGATCTAGATTGACCGGGCTCAGGTAGAGTTGCAGGTGGGGCTGGGTGGCCTTCAGGTAGAAACGGCAGATGCCCGTCAGGTGCGCGGTGCTGTGGGGCCGCCGACCGTAGTCCACCGCCAGCCAGGGGCTCCACTCGCCGGCCTTCAGCACCAGCCTTTGCGCTCCCAGCTCGATCTCGACGACTCCGTGTTCCGCATCGGCCAGCAGAGTGAACTGGGCCTGATAATGCCGATCCCCCACCTGCGGGCCGCCAATCGGCAGCTGGGCCTGGCCCTCGGCCAGCCGGATGCCGATGATTCGCCCTCCGGAGACCTCCAGTTCGCCGCCGGGGGCCAGTTCGGCTCCCCCATGTTCGAGGTGGTCGGGCACCCGGTACGGCCCATCGGTGTAATAGGTAAAGACGCCGTAGCTGCCCAGGATATCGGGCGTGCCCATGCCGGCAAAGGCCTGGAAGCAGTTGCAACTGGTCGGATCGGGTGCTGGTGAAGGCGGGAAGTTGGCCGGCACTTTGAAGATGGTGGTCGGAATAGCGCGGGCGCTGAGCAGATCCCAAAAAGGCGTACCTCGGCGCAGCAACTCCATCTGCTGGCCGGAGGCATCGGCCTTGGAGGTGGAGAGGAAGGGCATACGCGTCGACGCGTCGCGGTGAACAAAATCGAAGAGCCCGTGCCCTTCTGGCCCCATGCCGGTGATGAAATTCGACCAGGCCACTGGGCTCTGCGGCGGGATGCTGGTCTCCAGGGGAGCGAAACCCCCCTGTTGGGCCAGCCGGACAAAATGGGGCATCCTGCCTGCGGCCATGAGCCGTGAAAGCAGTTGCGGGTCCATGCCGTCGATGCCCAGCACCAAGAGCTTAGGGGCCTGGAGAGGCGTCTGACATCCCCCCAAAACCACAGCCAGCGTGACCAGCCACCAGCAGCGCCAAGACCTCTTCACTTTTGGCCCTCCTCAGCGGCGAAAAGATCGCGCCCCTGCATGTAGGAGGGGGCTTCCACCCCCAGCAGCCCCAAGATAGAAACGGGCAGGTCGATCAGCGCCGGTGCCTCGCCCTGCACCTGCCGGTTGCAGAAGAGCACCCCTGGCACCAGGCTGGGATCCACACAGTGGTCGCCGCTCCAGGGCCGGGTATTGTCCTCGAAGATCTCTGTTCCCACCACCCCGCTGGCGCCGCTCCACGAAATGCGATACCCCGCGTTGTACCCCACCAGCAGATCCGGGGCGTCCATGGTGTACGGGCCGGAGAAATAGCTCTCGGTGTCCCATACCTGGTTGATGGCCACCGCGCCGGTCTGGCTGTCCACCAGGCCGCTGAGCCGGCCGATCAACTCGGCCTTCAGGCGGGCCAGTTCCTCACCTTCGGCCACTATGCCCTGGGATTCGCGGCCCCGGCGATTGAGGTAAATACCCGTCAGGCCCAGGGCAAAAGCCCGGGTCCGCGACCAATCCACGTCGGCGAACCACTCGCCGCTGCGGTCCTTGCCCTCCTTGAGCACCAGAAATCCATTGATGTGCAACCAGGTATTCAGATTGACCCCGCGCCTGAAGGCGCAGAAGCCGTGATCCGAGATCACCAGCAGCACCGTGTCGGGGTCTTCCCCGATCTTCTCCTGCACCCGGCCCACCAACGCATCCATCCGTTCGTACATCTGGGGAATGACCTGGGCATAGGCGGCCACTTCCCGGTTGCGGTTGGCCGGATGCGCTGGGTCGAGGGTGCGGTAAAACATGTGCTGGATGCGGTCAGAGCCGTCGAAGACACACACCACCAGGCCTTCGCGCGTGGTCTCCAGCGACTGGAAGAGCATAGACTCCCGCTCCTCGTGAAAGGCATAGGCCTGGGCCAGAAAACCCTCTTCGTCGAGCACCCCGTCGTTGAGCGCATCGGTGTCTTCGGCCAACCCCAGGGTGGCGAAACGCCCCAGGCGTTTGACCAAGTACAGCGCATAGGCGGCCGGATGGGAGATGGGCAGGCTGGCATGTTCGGGGTCCAGATGCAGCGGGGTCACATAGATGCGCAGGGGGTCGGTGGCCAGCAGATAGAAGCGGCAGATGCCGCACACCTTGATCCCCAGGCCGGCCTTGAAGCGCACCCCGACCCAGGGAGAAAAGTGGCCCCGTCGCAGGCGCACGGCCTCTCGGTCCAGGCGCAACACCACCTCCTCGCCCTCGACCTGAAACTCCACCTGGGCCTCTAGCGGCCCGGCCCCGGGCTTGAGCGGATGCGCCGGACCTTCTAGCATCGCGGTGCCCCTTCCCCCCACCAGTTCGATACGGGCCAGCCGGCCGTGGGCGGGCACTGCCTCGGCCGGAGCGCTGCTGAACAAGGTGAACTCCCCCTGGGTGCCCCGCAGGTCGGGGATACACATGCCGGAGAGCAGGACCCCCCTGAATTTCTCGGGGGGAAAGGTGATGGGCACCCGCACGATGGTGCTGAAGATGCCCCGGTCTCCCAGCAATTTCCAGAAAGGTTTGCTCTTGCGCAGGCCCCGCACCCGCCCCCGGCGCAGCGGAATGCGGTACTTGCCCAGGGGCATGGTGCGGGAGGCCGGCACCACCTCTGCCGAGGAGAGCAGGGGCTGGTAAGTGCGCGGGTCCCGGGTGATGAAGTCGAAGATGTTGTGGCGCGAGGCGTCGACCCCGGTCTGAAAGGTGGACCAGGCCGAGGGGGTGATGGCCGGCAAGGTGGTCCGCAAGGGCGAAAAGGTCCCCTTGGCTGCCAGGGCCGCCAGGTGCGGCAGCCGGCCTTCCTTCATCCAGCCCTGCGCCAACTGGGGGTCGAAACCGTCCAGTCCCACCACCACCACCCGGCGGACCCGGGCCTGGCCTTGGTGGCGCCGGCGCCGCCACCACAACAAGGCAAAACGCAGGGGCAGCACCAGGGTGCTCAGGGCGGCGATGAGCAGGACCAGAAAGGTCCAGGCGCTCCCGGCCAGGGCAAAACCGGCCCCGGGCCCGACATAGGCTTCGCTGCGCGACGCCCCGATCAGCAGTGCCAGGAGCAGGCGTGGAATCCAGCTCATCTCACTCGATATATCCCAGCGTCTTGAGCCGGTTGACCACCGCCTCGCTGGCCTGGGCAGTTTTGCCAGTTCCCCCGTCGCCGTGATAGAGGGCCGGCCTATACGCCGCATACGAGGGGATAAACGCCGGCGGGTACTTCTCCTTGAAGGCCGGGGTGAAAGCGTCCTCCAGCACCCTGCCCTCCATGTCCCGGGCCACGGGCAGGCCCAGGAGATAAAGCAGCGTTGGGGTCACATCAAGCACGTGGGCTTTGTCCAGGGCGCCCTGGGCGATGGTCGGCCCGCTCAGGAAGATCATGCCCGCTGGACCGCTCTTGTGATGGAAATAGTGCGGGGGCTGCTCCAGGCTAAAGCCGTGATCCGAGACCACCAGGATATAGGTCTCGGGATCCACCGTCTGACACAATTCGCCCACCCATTGATCCACCAGGTGGTAGTAGGCCCGCGCTGTGCCCCGGTACTTGCGGAGATCCTCCTGGTCCAGGCTCCCCGGATCAGTGCTCAACCAGTAGTGCAAGGCCAGATGACCCACCGTGTCGATGCCTTCCAGGTACAGGGCCAGCACCTCCGGTTGCCCGGCGTGCAGACAGTGCTTGGCGATGGAAAGCAACCCGTAATCGTGCTCCAGGCTGTGGACGATCTCCCGCATCTCCGATGGTTGGGCATCCGGTCCGGCAGCCTTCAGCTGGGCCCATTCCTCCGGGGTGAGGGAAAACAAGCGCTCCAGCCACTCCTGCGGCAGGTTGCGGGCCGCCTGCAGTTCGGCCGCCACCATGCCGGTCACCGCAGGGGGATAAACCTGAGATTCCAGTTCCCCGGCGGATAGGTCGGTATGGGTGGCATAGTCAGAAACCATGATCCCATTAATCGCTTCTGCCGGAGCGGTGGCCCACCAACCCAGCACCGTGGCCGTCAGGTCGGCCTGAGAGGCCAGTTCCCAGAAGGCCGGTGCCTTGCGGGTATTGCTGGTGACCGACCCCGGCTGGATGGCCCCCAACTGGCCGAGCAATCGCAGCGCATAGGGGTTGCCCAAGAGCAGCGAGGGTTCGACCAGGGGCTGGATGGCCACGACGCCGCCCAGGCTATAGGCGCTGAAGTGCCGGATATTGTGTTCGGCGATCTGCCGGCCGGTGGCGATGGTGGTCCATACCATGGGAGAATAGGCAGGGACAAAGGTCTGCAGCGGCCCCGCAACGCCGCGCGAGGCCAGGGCTTTCAGGTTGGGCAGTTCCCCGGCTGCCATCAGCTCATCGCCGATCTTCCAGTCCAGTGCGTCCACCCCGATGAGGAGCACCTTGCGGCCGGGCCTGGCCAGCAGGGGTGCAGGTTGGTCTCCGCCCGCAAAGCTGATGCCGGCCTCCCCCACCCAGGGCAAGAGCAGGGTGGCCACCAGCGCCCCAACGCCCACTTCGCGCCACCCCTCTGCCCCCAACCATCGCCGCAGGCGCAGTAGGGCATAGGTAATCACACCCGAGACGGCGACCAGCAGGATCAGCAAGCCGAGATTGAGCGCCCCTTCGGCGTTGAAGGGGACAAAGGACTCGGTCAGCAGCCGGCGGACCAGCAGCCAGAATTCAAAGGTCGAATAGTGGTAGAAAGAATCGAAGTTCCAAAAGAAAAGCAGGGCAAAAATTAGCAGGCCGGCGAACACCGCCCCGCGCCCATGCTGATCCTCGACCTGCCAGTTCCGGCCCTTGCGGACCGCCTTCCACACCAGCGCCGCCAGCCCGCCCCCGGCCAGCCCGGCCAAAGCATAGAAGAGGGCCAGCCACCATGCCAGGCGCACAAAAGCCCCGCTGGCCAGGGACAGGCGGTTGTCGAAGAAGAGCAGGGCACTGATCAGGTATCCGCACAGGGCGCCGATACCCAGGTAGCTGAGCCATTCGTGCGGTTTCAGCGCCTCATTCTCCTGGCCAGGGCGACGGCCTTTTCCCTGGTACTGCCGTACACCTTGGAATAATAGCTGTAATACACGCACTCCCCCCCCCACTTGGCTTTGAAACGCTGGATCCCGCGTTGCCGGTCATTGGCCGGCACCACATCGAAGCCGGTCATATCGAAATAGCGAAACCCCTGTTCCTTGGCCCAGCGGATCATCTCCCAGCACAGCAGATCGCCGTCGTGCAGGTTGCTGCGGTGCCAATCATCGCTGCGGGCATGGGAGTTGAAGGACGCGATGCCGTTGTAGTATTTCACCTGGGTGCAGGACCCCATCTGCCCATCCTTCCAGGCACAGAAGAGCTTCAACACCCCCGCAGCGGCAAAGAAGCGCACGTGGTCGGTGATACTCTCCTCCGAATAGAGCGGACGAAACATGCTCTTTTGCTGGTCTCGCAACCTGTTTTCCAGGAAGATTTCGTAATAACGGGAGAAATCCTCCTCCCCTGCCCCCAGGCGCACGGTGATCCCCTGTTTGGCCGCTTTCCGCACCGAAGTGCGCGCCTCCTGCTTCAGACCAGACCACAGCTCGTCCAGATCCTTGCTGAGATCGACCAGATAGGTGCCGTGGGGCTTGCGGCGAAAATCCCGCGCCGCAAAATAGGCTTCCGGGAGCGCCGGTTCAGCCCCGGGGGCCGGATAACGGAAGTGGGCCAACTGGTAAATGCGCCGCTGGCGGGCCAACCCTTCGACGGCACCCAGCAAAGCCTCGGTCACCATCACCTCGAGATCCGCCTCCAGCACCAGGGGAGCGGAGAAATGATCGAAGGTGCGCAACCCGTACCGACACAGCCCACTCAAGGGGCGCCAGGCCGGCATCCAGGTCAGCAGGTCGTGGCCCAGATAGGTTTCGCAGAAGCCCAGCCAACCCACCTCCCGGCCGTCCATGGTGGCCGTCAGGTAGTAGCGAATGGTATCGGGATAACACCGGCAGGCCGCTTCGTGGCGGAGGGTGGTATCATCGAAACGCCCGTAGGGGTGCTTCATCACCCGTGCGTTCCACTCCACCTCGTCGACCTGATTGGCGACCTCCACCTCGACCTGGGCGGGTGTGAACGCAACTGGGGGCAGCAGGATAGTCTCCATTATCGACCTGTTATTTCTGCGATACCAGCCGCAGCGCCTTGCCCCGGGCGCTGAGCAGGTCTTTCAAGCGCAACACCGGGCTGGCCAGCAGTAGCCACTCGGCCCGCGAGATCAGGCCGCTGGCCAAGAGCAGGAGCCCGTAAATGCCGGCCCCCAGAGGCACCAGGAGCAGGCTGTCGGCCAATGGGGCGTACTTGCGGAGGGCCAGCAACACCCCACCCATCATCAGGCTGCAGCCGGCGGCAAGCGACAGGGGGCGCCATAAACCGCGAAGGGTGCGCAAGGTCGACTTTTCGCTACAGACCAGCAACCCGATCACGTACACTGCAAATGCCCCCAAGGTCGCCAGCACGGCCCCTTTGCCGCCATGGGAGGGTATCAACAACCAGTTCAGCATGAAGTTGACCCCCAGGCAGAGCGTGTAGAGCCAGATAAATACCTTGCCGCCATGCCGCAGGAACACCAGGTGGTAGAGCGGATTAGTGAGTCCGATGAGGAGGTAGGCCACCCCGAGTAGCGGCACCAGGGCGGCGGCCCCACTGAACTCCGGATGGCTGACCCAGCCGAGCAGCGGACCGGCTACCAGGGCCAGGCCCACCGCCCCGGGAAAAAGGAGAATCGCCAGATATTTGACCGCCGCCCCCAGGTACTTTTGGGCCTCCACGGGATCGCGGTCGATAAGGTTGGCCAGCCGCGGCTGCAGGATGCCATTGATCGGGCGGGTATAATTGAGCAGAAACACCGCCACCGTATCGGCAGCGTGGTACACCGCAACCACGTTGAGGGTCGCCAGCTTGCCGAGCATGAAACGATCGAGCCCCATGATCAAGACCCAGATAAAGGTCGCCGGAATCATGGGGAGGCCGAATTGCAGATACCGTTTCAGCTCCTCCCCGCGATGCAACGCGACCGCAGAGCCCTGCCCGCGACAGGCGACCAGATGCTGGCCGGCGACCAGCAGCAACAGGATCAGGACTCTGGCGCCCAGCATCAGTTCCAGATCGGGTAGCCAGTATACCAAAGCGGCCAGCACCCCCATCTCACTTAGGTGCCGCAGCGAAGTCAAGGCCGCATAGGTACCGAGTCTTTCCTGCACCTGGAGGAAGCTGTTGCCGAGCTGAAACTGCGCTTCCAGGGGTATGAGCAAGGCGGCCAGGACCACCAGGGGCCATTGCTGCGGACCGGTGAGCAGGGCCGCGGCCAGAGGTTTGGCCCCAGCGGCCATCCCCAGGGCGACCAGCACCGAAAACCACCAACTGGCCCGGCTGGCCAGCCGGTAGGCAGCCGCCTGCTCTTGGAAACGGGGGAAGGTCGGGCAGAAACGAATCAGGGCGCTGGCCAGCCCCAAGGTCGCCCAGGGAGTCAGATAGCTGGCCAGCAGCAAGGTCAGCACCCACAGGCCATAGGCCTCCGTCCCCAGCTTGGTCAACGCGAAGAGCAGAACGTAGGTCGCAGCGGTTCCCACTAACTGGGCGCCACCCAGGTACCAGGTATTGGCGACAAAACGCTGCCGGTCGTCGGTCATCTGCGTCATGAACGCTTCTGCAAGACCACGTCGTACCTGGCGGCATTGTTGCGGCGGCCATCGGTCTTGTGTTCGTCAACCTCCAGCTCGACCTGGGACGGCAGCAACCGGGCGAAAAAGGCCGGGCTATATGCCTGGTACACCACCCGGCCCCGCCAGGAGTCCAGCCTGCCCTTCAGGCGCAGGGTTTGCCGCAACGGGAAGTGCAGCAGCCGGGGCACTCGCTCGATGTACGAACGCTCGTAGTGGATGCGCCCCGGGTGTAACACGTCGCCGATCAGGGCGCGGCCCCCTGGCTTGAGCAGGCGCACGATTTCGTGTACGGTGCGGCGGGCCCCGTCCCGATCGAGGTGGAAGAACATCCCGAAACACAGAATGCGGTCAAAAGAACTGGCGCCAAAGGGCTGCGCTTCCGCCCGGGATTGGACCAAGCCGTTGAGATCGCCCAAGGAGGGGGCCAGTTCCCGCCCCTTGCGCAACAACATCCCTGCCAGGTCGGTGCCCACTGCCAGCGCCGCCTCAGCCGCCAGGGCGCGGGTAAAAACCCCGAAACCGCAGGCGATATCCAGGAACCGGTGCTGCGGCCCCAGCTGCAATTGCCTGCGAATCGCGGCAAGCAGCCTGGCAAACAGCTCCTCATGGGTCATTGCTGGACCGGGATGATAACCCAGAACGCGCATATAATCCGCCGTACTGCTCTGGCCGGCGCGCTCGTCGTAGAAACGCTGCCAATAGGCGGCGGCGCGGGTAGCGCTCATAGCTCCTTACCCACCTCGCTTTCAGGCCCCCTGCAACTGCTCGATGGCCAACAACCCTTCTCCAGCGCCCGCTGCTGCTGGCCTTTTGAGCCGACCCGGCGTCTGGGAGGAGGGCTGCGCATTCATCTCCACCCGGTAGTTGCACCGCGAGTGGCAGTACGAGGGATAGTCCCCCTTGAGCATGAGGGCCCTCAGCTGGGTGAAAGCCTCCCCGTTCCAGACCTCCTCGAAGGTTTGCTCCTTCAAATCTCCCATGTGGGCCACATTGGTGAGCCGGCAACAAGGGGCCACGAAGCCCTCGTAGTTGAGGGTGATATAACCGAAAAACGGGTACTCGCACAGCTTGAAGGGCTTGAAGAAGAGCGGATCAAAGTCAGGGTCGCCGATATTGGTCTCCAACCCATAACGCTGGCATTTGTCCAGAACCGTCTCGCGTAATTCGCGCAAGTCCTCGCCCGAAACGTGATAACTTTCACCCTCCCAGCCGAGGAAACCGACCTCTACCGGCTGAAAATAGAGCTGGCGCACGTTCTCCACCTGGCGCAGCAGGTCGGGAACCATGAGCAGGGAGCGCCAGTTGAGTTTGCTGATCACCGAGACCGTGGAAATAGGCGTGGCGCAGCGGGAGGAAAAGTATTTCATGTTTTCGATGATCTTGGCCAGCGAGGTCCCCCTCACCTGGTGAAAGGTCTCCTTGTCTGCCCCGTCGATGCTGATGCGCAACCCGTCCAGCCCGCTGGCCGCCAGTTTGTCGGCCCGCTCGCCGCGCAGCAACACCCCGTTGCTGTGCATCAGGACGGTGGGCACGTACTGCTTGGTCAGGGCCACTGCCTCGGGGGCATGTTTGTAGGTGAGGGTCTCCCCGCCACCGCAAAATATCACCCGGTTGATGCCCTTTAGTTTGGGGACGATCTGCTGGTAGATCTCCCAGGGGATCTCCCGCTTCTTCACCTCCTTGTCGGCGTAGTGCTGGGTATCGCACCAGGGACATTGAAGGTTGCAGATATTGGTCAGCTCGATGTCGATGCCGACCGGATGGTTGTACGCCCGCGGGGAGGCGTGTTTCCCCAATAGGCCGAATTCCACCTTTTTACACGCGCACAGAAAACTAGTGCGGGGACTTTGTCGGATGGTGCGCCCGATCCGGCGCACCCGGTCCAGGGAGATCAATGCCATTTTTTGCCTTCCTTTTGGGCGTCTTGCCCTCTCACGGCGAGCAAGGTGAAGAAGCTCCCCAGCGAGGGGAACACCTGGCGCAGCAACTGATGCACCCGGTTGAATAGGGCGGTGTGAAAAGAAGAGTAGGTGTAATAACGCGCCGTAAAACCCCGCTCTCTCAACGCCTCCAGCATGCCCGCAGGATCTGCGGACAAGGTGACCTTTTCGCGCCCCCTGGCCTCCTGCCGCCTCGGGGTCCCCCGAGTCCCGGCATGGACCAGCCGGTGCAGCAGGTAGTCGGCCCGGGCCATGATGTTTTCGACCAGCGGGTGTCTGCCGCCTCCGGGCAACCTGGAACTAGTGATGTAAAAGCCGCGGCGACCGGGCGACGCGGCCAGTTGTTCCAGCAGTTCGGCAGCCCCTGGCACGTACTGGATCACCGAGCCCATCAGGTAAATATCTATATGGGACAACAAATCCGCTCGTTTGGCGACAAAAGCCCCCAGGTCCTCCTGGTGGCGATGGACCCTGGCCTGAGGGTTGGCCGCCAGGATCCTGGCAGTGGCCGTGGCGAGAAAAACCTCGTCCACATCCAGGCAATGTACTTCACCCACTCCCAGCAGGGCGGCGTGCTGGCCATAGAGTCCGGTTCCACACCCCACATCCATGACCACCGCCCCGGGCAAGGGGATAAAGGCGCTGAGCCATTCCAGGTCCGCCTTGATCCGCCGCCCCTCGTGCAGATAAAAATACTGGCGGCCGGCATCGTACTGGGGGGCGCAGGCCTGGTAGAACTGGCGATTGTCGCTGAGCACCTGGGCGGCACGCTCCATGTCGGCCTCAGTTGCCTGCCAGCTGCCGGCACTGATCGAGCAATGATTTCACGATCGGCTCCCAGTGGTGGTAGGCCATGATCCAGGTGCGACCCGCCTCACCCAGGTTTTGGCGGTGCTGCGGTTCCAACAACTCCTCCAGCCGCGCTGCCACTTGCTCGGCGCTGCCAGCGCTCAACACCGGCGGAAGTTGGGGGTAGCAGGCCCGCTGCAGGTCCGCGGTGAAATACCCCAGCACCGGCCGGCCGCAGGACAGAGCCTCCATGGCATTGTAGCCCAGCCGGGGCATGTTGAACTGATCGACCACCGCATCGGCGCGGTGATACTCCTCCCGCAGCTGGGCCTTGTTCAGGGGAGGGACGAACTCCACACATGCGGCGATGCCCAGCGCCTGGCACAGGGGCGGCGCCTTGTCCTTGTCGGGGCCCCAGAGCGGCACCACTACCTTGAGCGGCAACTGCGGATATCGCTGCCTGAACCGCGCCAGCCCCTCGAAAAACAGGTCGTTGCGCTTGAGGGTCCGCCGGTGCAGCTCCTTGTCTGGGGTCCAGTCGAGGGACCAACTCAGCGAGGAACCGTGCAGCAGCCGCAACCCCTCACCACGGCCTGCCTGTTCCCTGGGCCGGTACTTCTCGGTATCGATGGGGATGGGGAAATAGTGGGCCTGATAGTTCTTTGCCGCCACCGCGGGAAGGTGGTCGACGTCGTTGTAGTACAGACGCGCGGCATGGCGAAAAGCGCGGTCCATCAGCCGGCCGCGCAGGCTCTTCTCGAAGACCAGCTCTTTCATGTCGGCCCCCAGGGCGATGGCGATGTAGGGCCGTTTCAACAGCAGGGTGGCGATCCCCATCATGCCCATAGCCACCACCACATCGTACTGCTTGAAGATGCCGCGCAGCTCCAGCAAAGAGGAAGGCACCTGCCAGCCGCGCGGCGAGGTGAAGGAGCGCATCAGGGCCGAGGCGGTCTGCTCGTCGTCCTCCCAGAAGGGATGCGAGACTTGTTGTTCAGCCGAGGAGACCAACACCTCGGCCTCGGTGCCCAACCAGCGGGAAAACTTGGCGCAACTGTAGGCGATATTGTCGATGTTGCCGGTGAACAGCACCTTCATGGCGGTGGGAGCGGCACTTGGCGCTCCTCGCGACTGGCAGCCAAACGCGGCGGGCGGGCCGACCTTTGGCGCAGGCTGCGGGTCAGGTTAGTTCCGAGGCGAACCACGGCCTCGCGCCACGGGGAGTACCCCTTGGTGTAGGACTGGAACTCGACCAGGACGCCGCCCCACTTTTCCTTGAACTGGAAAATCGCCCGTTTCTTCGCATCGGTGGATTTGGGTTCTACACCCATAAGATCGTAGTATCGCAGCCCCTGGGCATGGCCCCAGCCCATGAGGTGCCACTTGATGAGATCCTGCCCGTAGAGCTTGTTTTGGGTCCCAAACTCGGTATAGGCCACGCCCAACTCATGGATCCAGCCGTTGTAGCAGCGGAAACACAACCCGGCAACCGCCTCTCCTGCCTGCGTTCGCACCAGTACCCCCCGCATCACCCCCTGCTGGTGAGGCGCCGACCAGAATTTGTCGGCAAAAGCCGCCTGACTGCGGTAGGAGATGAACCTCCGGCTGCGCCGCTGAGTCTCTACCAGCATTTCCCAGTAGCACCTGGCATCCTCGGGGGACTCGATGGTGCTGAGAACCAGCCGGCCTTCGTCGAGCATCTTGCGCAGGTTTTTCCTGGCCGAGGACTTGAGCTGCTGCCACATGAGTTCCGGAGACCGGCGCAGGTCCACGTGAAAGGTAGCCTCCGGCTGGGCCACAAAACCCAGCTTCAGCAGGGCTTCCCCCCCGCTCAGACTCAGGGCTGGATCTTCGTAGGGCGGCAAAGTCGCGCGTCGGACCTGGTACGCACCAGCCTTTGCCCGACGGTCGACCTCGCCCAACAGGGCTTGATGTACCTCGGCAAAGCGCTCTTTGGCAAAGACCAGCGGACCCTGCATCCAGGTGTAGACCCCAAAAGCCCGGGCACACAAGGGCATCAACCCTTTTAAGTACGGGCGGGCAACCACCTCCTGCGCGGCGAAAAAACCTACCAGCAGCGCCAGCTGGCCCACCACCTCGCCTCGCTCATCCTCGGCCACCAGGTACTGGGGCCGGTAACCGCCCCCGGTAACCATGTGGAAATTCGCCAGGTGAGTGCTCTGGTGGATGGTGCCCTCTGGCACGGACTCCACCCGGCAATTCCACAGGGCTGGATCCGGGTTCTCTACTTCTCTGACCGCGATGGCCATTCCAACCTGCTATTCTATGTAGCCCAGTCCCCGCAGGCGCGCGGCGATGAGCTGTTCTTCGTGGGGACTGTACCCGGCCCCCTGATCGGCCAGGCTGGAGGCCTCGGACCAATACACCGGGTGGGCGGCAAGGTGTACCGGGTCAAACAATTCCGTTAAGACCCGGCCCTCGAGGTCGGTGGGAATCGCGGCGCCCAAAGCATAGAGAATGGTGGGCGCCACGTCGATCAAACCAGGGACGGCCTGCGGCACCGGAGTGTCCTGGGCAAAACACCCCCCCGAGCAGATCATCACCCCTTCGCGGGCGTGTTGGGAATCGCGCAAATCGACAAAGAGCCGGCGCGGATCGACATTGTCTTCCGAGATATAGGTATAGTAGCGCTCGTCGATCTCGAAGAGCAGATCCGGAAAATCCTCGACGAATTTCCCCGAGAAGAGCTCCTCCCGCCGCCAGATCCGCTTGACCAGAGGTCCCCTATCTTGTGGCTCGGGTATCTGCCTCAGGGCCATGCAGATTTGCTCTCTGACGCTTTCGTACTCCTCGTCCGCCACCACACCCTGCGGGTCCCTCCCCCGGCGGTTGATGCAGATGCCGGCGATGTTGCCGCCGCGGTTCAGGTCCGCATAGGCCTTGGTGCGCCCGTAATCCAGCAGGACCCCCGGTTCCAGGTCCCCCAACTGTACCCCGACGTTGAATTGCTCGCCGAAGACCACCGGGCGCGCCTTGTCCGGCAGCCCGGCATTGGGGAAAAGTGTCAGCAAGGCCCGGTGCAGGGAAGGCAGGCTGCGCACCAGGGCGCGACCGGCGAAGAGCGCCGAAAAGAATACCCGCTCGAAGGGCGAATCCAGCTTGTTGGCCAGCTGGCTGATCCCCTCCTTGACCTCGCGCCAGCGCTGGGCCAGGGCTTCGGACCCCTTTTTTTTGGCCAGAAATCCCTCGGCACAGAGCCAGGAATTGACGTGAAAGGCTTGGGCGCAGGTGCGGTGTCCGTGATCAGAGTAGAGCAAAACCGGCAGATCCTCGGGCAGGCCTGCCAGAAACTCGCCCAGCAAGCGGTCGAAGATGCGATACCCCTCCAGCGCAAACTGCGGATCATTGGTGTGGTGCAGCAGGTCGGGCTCCATGAAGCCTACAAATCCTAGATTCCACGGATGGTCGACCAGCAGCTGACGAGCCAGGGCGAACTTCCGCTGGATGAATAGTTCCACTTCTTCCAGGTTGCTGCAAGGCGAGACCGGCTGATAGTTGAAACGGCCGGCCACCAGGTCCAGCAGGGATACGGGATGGACGTTGTTCGCCAGTTCTCCGCAATACTCCCCCCCCACATAAACACCCCCGAACTCTTCCTGTTTGCGGCAGAAGATCGGCCCGACCAGGACACTCTGGAGCCCTTGGTCGTCCAGCACCCGCCAATATTCCTTGCTGGCTCTGTCGGACGGGCTCACATATCCCCAACGGTAGGTGCCCGGCTTGCGCCTGGTAAACCCACATATTCCGTGCGCAGCCGGATTCTTGCCGGTGTAGGAGGTGGACCAGGCCACCGGTGTCAGGACAATCTCCGTGGATTCCAGTTGGGCCATCGACCCCTTGGCCACCAGCCTGGCCAACACCGGCAAGTGGCCGCCGGCCAGCGCTTCCTTAAGGTATGGGTACCCGGCCCCGTCTAGGCCGATGACCAGCAGCTTGTCCCCTGACAAATTCATCCTCTCATCCCCTCTGCTAGAAGAGGCACTGCTGCGCCGCTGCAGTGCTTCCCCACCTACCACTGGCACTGGTGCGCGGGAAGAAGCGGTCGCGCAGCGAGTTCCAGATACCGTCGCGGATCAGGTTCTTGCCCAGACCCTTGGCATTGACCCACAACCCGGGATCGTTCCAGACCCTTTCGCGCTCGCGGCGGAGGCGCAGATACGCCTGCTCGGCTTCTTCCCATGCCGTATAGGTGATGGCCTGATGCATGGCGATGGTCCGCTTCTTGGCCCGGCTGTACACCTCCTCTAACAACAGATTTCGCTGTTCGAGGGGGTCAAATTCCAGATCGTACAGCCCTTCGGCCTGGTATTTCTTGAAAAACCAGTATTTGAAACGCCCTTCGACAATGGTCAGCACCCGGTTCGGCTGATGGGGCAGTTGGTTGATGGAAAACACAAAGGGGTCGAAGACCGCCCGCGACTCGAGGATCAACTCCTTGAGGCGCACACTGCTGAACACCTGGTCGGTTGCGGGGCCGACAGCGGGCAGCAGGGGCACAATCAGCGGGACGTGGAGCACGGGCTGGTTCATGGTTTTCCCGTAGAGAATCTCGCCGCCGAAAAAATCCATGTGCCCGTGGTCGGAAAACAAGTAGATGTGCTGCCGGTCGTAGCGTTCCATGAGTTGGCCGAGGATGTGGTCGAAGTACTCCAGGTCGGCGCCGATAGAACTGTGACCGGCGAGGATATGGGGACAGTGGAGCCAGATGAAGGTGTCGCTGCTTTCGCTGCGGATCTGCTCCACGACCTCGAGGATCTGGGTCAGGGGTGGGGACGTGCCCGGTGCCTGGGTGCGGAGGGAACCCGTTTTGCCATTGCGGTGAATGCCGATTTCGTGGTAGATATCGAGGTTGTGAAAGGTGGTGCCCTGGTCGTAGATCTTCAGGGCGTGGTGCCGGCCCTTCAGGGTCCAGAACTTGTCCCACACCACGGCGGTGCGAAATCCGCGGCCGGCCAGCGCGGCAAAAAGGGACTGGTCGTTGTGCACGTCCCGCTGGCTTTCCATGGTCTCGCGCTGCAGTTCATAGGGCTGCCGGCCCACCATCACACAGCTGTAGGCCATGGCCGAGGAGGGGCAGGGAGAAATACAGTTCCTGAACACCGTACCCCCAGCCGCCAGGCGACCAAGGTTCGGCATACACCTAGACCTGTTGCCGTACACCGGCAAATCGCTGGCCGGCAACATGTCTTTGGAGATCAGGATGATATGCATGTCTGCTCCATGGGAAAATTTATGCCAGCTATCACAATTATCGGCAATATATTCCCATTTTCAAGTTCTTTCTCGCCTGCAGCAGCCTCCTCTGTCGTTTGAGCAAAAAGGATACCCAGGATGAGCTTCCTAGCTGATGGTATAATCCAGCCACCAGTAGTCGCGGCTCAGGTGCACAACCAGATCCTTGGTTCCCGGGCCGAAGATGCAGCGCAGTTCCTCTTCTTCGAACTTGTTGTCGACGATGGTATAGTAGTCCCCCCCTTCCAGACGGCGCAGTTCATAACTGTCCTCCTCCCCTGGGCAGGGGCACTCCTCCCCTATGTTGTAACGTTCGTCGGCGAGAAAGATTCGCCCCCCCTTCCCGATCCGGTCGTGAAGGCCGTCGAGGAATACCCGGTGGCGGTCTTTGGGCACATGGGCGAACCAGGCCAGGGCAAAGGCCGCGTCGAAGCACCCCTCCACCTGGTCGAGGGCATAGGCGTCGGCCAAGACAAAGCGGACCTGGGGTCGGGCCTGGCCCAGCCGCTGCCGGGCCAGGGCCAGCCGCGTGGGAGAAAGGTCGGTGGCTACCACCGACCGCGCCACATCCGCCACTAGGCGGGTGGCCCATCCCGAGCCGCAGGCGATCTCCATGACCCGCCGGCCCCTCAGTACCTGCTGCAGCCGACTGACCAGCAACCCCTCTTCCGACCGCTCCAGGGCTGCAAGAGTGGGATCGTAGGGCGGGTTACGGTCGTAGTACTCGTACATGATTTGGTCGTGTTGGCAAAAGCGGTCTGCGGCAACCACTTGGACACCGACTTCCGACTGCAGTGACATCTAACTCTCCTCTCTGCTCAGAGCCTGGTCATCAGCCCTGGTGCTTCCCTGTCTCAACGGTTCTGACCAAAGCCGGGCTGGAAACAATCCCGACTCTCACCCCCTGCTTTCTGCTCCTGCCGCCAGGACTCCCCTGCCACCGGCCCCACCCAGTGCTGCTCCAGGTAGGCCAGCAGCCGCAAAAAGCTCTCCTCTTCGCTCTCTGCGTGGGTAGGCAGCACCAGATCGGCAGCCGACGGCACCTCGAATTCGATATCTAGGCCGACCACATTGGCGCCCTGGATCAGCCCTTTGCGGGCAGGCTGGTATACGTTCTTGTGGAGGATCTGGTCCCGCTGCATGCAGACCTCAAGCGGGCATTCCAGATAGACTTCGGTGAAGTTGGGTATGCGACTGCGGGCGAAACGCCGGCTCTCCTCAAAAGGAGATATATTGCAGACGATCGAGGAGACGCCGTGCTTGTACAGCGCACAGGCCACCAGCGTCTGAACCGAGGCCGACAACCGGCGCCCTGCGGGGGTGTAGTCGATCTTCCCCTTGAGGAAGTCGCGGATGCTGTCTCCGTCGATCAATTCGACGGCCAGTCCGGCCAGGTGGCGGTGCAGGCGCCGGCCCAGGGTGGTTTTGCCGCTGGACGACAAGCCGATGATGGAAATGACAAAAGGTGGCATGCAGGCTCCTCGCCTCAAAAGAGGCATTGCTGGGAAACGGCGGTCCAGATTCACTCGCGCTCACGCCTGTTCGGCCGCTGCCCAGGGGGAAATAATTCTTCCCATCCTCCCTAGTTATCGACATTTTTTCTTGTTTTCAAATCAAATTCCTCGCCAGCCCGTGATTCCCGATCAAGGACCAGCAAAAAGGATACCCAGCCTGCCTTGAGGCTGATATATCAAGGGAGGATCAGGGGAAGGCCGCCAGTTCAGGCGCCGGCCAGACTGCGCACGGCTTCGATCACGTCCTCGACATCCTGGTCGGTCATCTTCACCCCCAGTGGGAGGGAAAGGGTGCGGTCGGAGATGTATTCAGCCTCGGGGAAGTCGCCCCGGCGGTAGTCCCAGGTTCGCTGATAGTACGGCTGCAGGTGCACCGCCACATAGTGGATGCCGCTACCGATCCTGAGCCGGTGCAGCCGACTGACAAACTCGTCGCGCGTGATCCCCACCTGTTCGCGGTCCACCAATACCGTGTAGAGATGCCGCGCGTGTACGGTACCGACTTCGGGAGGTGCGGGGGTGATCAGGGGCAGGTCCTCAAATGCTCGGTCATACCGCTCCCAGATCTGCACCCGGCGCTGCAGGTTGGCCTCGACCCTCTTGAGCTGAGGGATGCCCAGCGAAGCCTGGATGTCGGTCATGTTGTACTTGAAACCAGCCAGTTCCACCGCGTAATGCTTGTAGCCTTCGTCCGAATAACGCTTCCACGCGTCGTGGGTCATGCCGTGCAGGGCGTAGACCTTGAGTTGCTCGGCCCAGTCGCGCCGGTTGGTGGTGATCATTCCGCCTTCGGCGGTCACGACGTTCTTGGTGACGTAGAAACTGAAGCAGGTGAGATCCCCCACGGCGCCGATCTTGCCCACTGTCGACCAGCTTTCGATGGCGTGGGCCGCATCCTCAATGAGGGTCAGCCCACGGCGCTGGGCCAAGGCCTGGAGGTGATCCATGGCGCAGGGACGGCCGGCAAAGTGGACCGGAACGATGGCGCGGGTGCGGCTGGTGATCGCCGCTTCGATGCGCTCGGGGTCAATGTTGAGGGTGCGCCGGTCGATGTCGACGAAGACCGGTTTGGCGCCGGTATGGGCGATGGCATTGGCCGTGGCGCAGAAGGTCATGGGAGTGGTGATCACTTCGTCCCCCGGTCCCACCCTGGAGACCAGCAAGGACAGATGCAGGGCTGCGGTACAGGAATTGACCGCTACCGCGCACTCCGCCCCGACGTACTCGCGGAAGGCCTGCTCGAAGAGGCCCACCTTGGGCCCGGTCCCAATCCATCCCGAGCGGAGGGTCGCCACCACCTCGGCGATTTCCTCTTCTCCGATATATGGCGCGCCGAATACTAGGAAGTCATCTCGCATATCGCGTTAGTTCTCCAGGACGATCCGCGCATCCCGCCCCTTGCAGATCAACTCCATCCGCTTCGGACCTGGCAGCTGATCGAGCAGGCGGGTGAGACTCTCGGGGGTGAAATGGAAGTCCACCGGATTGTCGCCCACTCTGCTGGCCCAGCGGGCAAACGCTCCCCAAAGGGGCAGCGCCGAGTTGGCGTTGTTGCGCACCGGTTCGACCACCACCACCTTCTTGCGGGCGCTCGCCCGCATGCGTTCGAGCAGCTCCAGGCAATGGGGGTGAAAATGGTAAAGGGCCGAAGACATGGTGACCACATCGGCGGCGGGAATCTCCAGCGTGCCCACATCGCAGCAGTGGGCCTCGATGCCCTGGCGGCCCATGGCGGCGACGAAACGCTCGTTCAGATCAAAGGCCTGGTAGTGTTTTGCCCGCCCAGCCAGCGTTTCGTAGAGCAGGGAGGTGCCGGCACACAGGTCCACCACGGTGTCGCCGGCCTCCACTTCCTGACTGACAGCCAAAAAACGGTCGCGCGGCCGACCCCGGTACAACCCCCACAGCACCAGGTTGTAGACAGCCGGAGCCCGGTATACCAGGCCGGTTTTCATTCGCTGCCCCACCTGGTTCTCCATGCTGCTCCTAGCGCACTGTCGCGTGTTCTGCCGGCACCTGGTCTTCGCCGCGTACCCCACTGCCCTTCATACCCGCCGACACTGTGCTGCCCGAGGATGGTTTGAGGCCTTGAGTCACAGGCACCTCTCTCTTGCGGAAGAATTCGGCCACCACCCGTGGCCAGGACCGGGTATTAAAAACCACATTGGCCATATTGGCACATTCAAAGGTGCAATGGCATTTGGTATCCTTTATCCAGGCTCGCACCTCGCGGGCCTTGAGGGTCTTCATCACCGCCGGGATATCGTAGTCCGCCGTGCGCACATCCCCGATGTTGAACCGGTCGCTGTGGTGGATCTGCTGCAGCATCTCGCAGGGCTTGACCACCCCCTGGTCGTCGAGGGTGATCATCTTGCCACCGGCGACACAGGGCACAATCATCCGGTCCTGCTCCAGGGTGTCGATGTTGATCTTAAACATCAGGCGGAGGACATTGTGCAGCAGCTGGAACACCAGCTTGTCCGGCCGGTGTTTGATATCCAGGTAGGAGATGGCCTTTTTATATTTTCCAATCGAGGCATCCAAGGCCTGCCGGTCCTTGGCCTCGCCGCGAATAAAGGTCAGGGTGTGGTCATTGACATCGAGCTTTTCATCGACAAAGTCGATCAGTTCTTCGATCTCGTCCTCGTTAAACTTTGAAAAGGTAGTGGCGATATTGAGGCCAAAAAAGCGATGGCGTTCGCGCAGTTGGCAAAGACGGTGATGGGTCTCCAAAATCTTCTTGAAATTCCCCGGCACCTTGCGGAGCTGGTCGTGTTTCTCTCCGAGCGCGTCCAGACTGATACTCAATTTAAGATTGAGGTGGGGGTTCTCGACCAGCATGCGTTCTACCAGTGCTGCGGTGCGCTCTGGCTGCAGGCCGTTGGTGGTGATATTGACAAAGCGGGTACGGCAATGGCGGTAGAAGAGCCCGACTAGATCCGCCAGATCGGCGCGCAGGAAAGGTTCGCCGCCGCCGATGGAAAGGTAGAGCAGGTGTTTGAGTTTTTTAGCCAGTTGCGCTATTTCCTCCAGGCTCAACTCTTTGCGTTTGGAAGAATTCTCGATCTCCTCCCAGTAGAAGCAGAAGCTGCAGCGGGCGTTGCACCGGGCTGTGACAAAGAAGATGAGATAGGCATGGGGGGCCCAGAACAACCCAACCAGCATCTGGGCGGCCACATCCAACCATTTCATGCAACTCTGCCACCCCTTGAGAAAAACATTGCGGCTCGCGGCCATGAATCAACTGTCCCCTTTCACCTCAGAGAGGAGGATTCCATCAGGGTGATACGCTTGCTCATCCTGCCCACCAATCCACCTATTCCCCACACCATCCCACGCAGGCATCCCGCTGCCCAGGCCAGATTGCGCGCCAGTAAGTAGGCGGCAAAGAGTAACAGATAGAAAAATCGCCCTTCGTGTTTTTGCGCCAGTTTGAGAAACTGTCTGTTCAACAGGGGCACCGCCAACAAGCTCAGCAGTGGCCCGGCCAGCAGTACTGGCCACTGCCCCGCCAAGAGCAGCAGCCCCAGCGGCACGGTGCTCAAGAGTTGGGCCAGGACGCTGTGGCGACCCGCTGCATTGCCGGCCTTGCGCAGGTCGGGAAAGACTGCGTACGAAACCACCGAGGCCGAGGCGAAGAAGGCTTGCTGCCGGCAGTACTTCCACCCGCTGGGCCGGAAATGGTGGACCACCCCGTTTTCGCGGTCCCACACCATGCCTTGCGGAAAAATTCGGTAAAGGAGATAGGCGACATCCATATCTTCATTTCCCCAGAAAGGCTTCTCCTGAGGATCATTCCACCACAGCGCGTACTGGGGGAATCCGCCGATGCGCGCAAAGGCGCTCTTCCGGCAGGCAAAATTCGAGGTGCTGCTCAGTTCGAGGTGGAACTCCAGGGCCGTCTGCCGGTAGAGGCACTCCAGAAAGGCGAAGCGCTCGACCACCGAATCCCCCGCAGAACCACAGTACCCCCCCCACACCGCCTGTACCAGGTCCCCCGCAAAATGCCTCCCGATGCCAGCCAGCCAATCCGGCGGGGCGATGCAGTCCGAATCGATGAAGACCAGGATCTCCCCCTGAGCCCTGGCGGCCCCCAGGTTGCGCGCCACCCCAGGCCCCATATTGCGGGGGTTGCCTAACAACTGGCATGTATAACCGGAGACGATCTGCAGGCTCTGATCCGTGGAGCCGTCGTCCACCACGATCACCTCGTATTCCTCGCGGGCCACCCCTTGGGCAAAGAGGCTGTCCAGACAGCGGGCCAGGGTGCTCTGGGCGTTGTAGCAGGGCACGATCACACTGAAGCGCATAGCCGGCTCATCTGGCGGTCGTAAGAGGGGGCAGGCTGAGGCAGTAGAGTTCTGCAGTTGAACTGAGTCCTAGGGCCGGCACGGCCCCTAAACGTTGATACAGCTGAGGAAAAAGAAGCGCAAACTGTTCCTGCATGCAGGCCTTCATGCCAGCGGGCGGAGAGCCCTGCGCTTCCTCCTTGGAGTAGCCGCTGCTCAACCTGGCCCAGTGGGTAATGGGCAGATCCGGCTGGGAAAGGGTGGTCGTCAAGCCCGCATATTCGGCCAGGCGCAAAACGTACTCCGACGGCCCCCCCACCACCGTCTGAGGCTCCTGCCCGGCAAGGGTGTGCAGCCTTTCGTAGAGCACTTCGGTGGCTGCTGCCCGTGGGGCAAAGGAGAGCTTGAAAAAACCCGCCCCCGTCACGACCAGGACCAGGGCCGGCACTACCAGGGCCCAACGGATGCCGGCCTGCCATTGATCCCACCAGGGGGCGATTGCCAGGGCGATGAGCAGGGCCGCATAAGGCAGGCCCGCCTGGAGATACCGGGGTTCGGGTTCAATCGTCGACAGGGCCAGCTGTTGCCCCCACCACACCACCAGCCAGAGGGCCGGCCACCAGGCCAGGCTAAGCTTGGCGCGCCAATGGCGGACCAGGGCCAGCACCAGCAGGTGGGGCAGGCCCAGCAGCAAGGCGGCGGTGGGCAGATGGCCCCCCCAGAACAGCGCCCCCAGCTTCAGCCACACCTGCTGCAGCCACCACTGCCAGGTGTGCTCAACGCCGGTGAACTGGCCCTTGCTCCCATAGGCAAAACCCACGGTCTGGAGGACACGCAGGTGCGGCTCTCCCAACAACACCCATAAGAGCGCCACCTCCAACACTACTACCGCTGCCAGGCCGCCGACCAGGCAGGCGGCATCGGGTATGCTCCGCCGGCGGGCGTACGCCTGGGCCAGCGCTGGAATCGCAAAAAAGAGCGCCGTCTCTTTGCAGGTGTAGGCCAGCCCCAGACAGATTCCCGCCCCCAGCACTTGGCGCGGGCCAGTCGCCCGGACCAGCAACCAGAAGGCCATCAGGGCCCAAAAGCTGAGCGGTGTATCGGGCAGCAGCACCGTGCCGTAGACGATCTCCATGGGCACCAGCGCCATCAGACCACCGGCCAGCAAGGCCGCCGTTTCCCCGGCCCAAACGCGGGCGAGGTGGTAAACCAATACCACCATGGCCAACGAACAGACCAGCGGAAAAAGCTGCAAAAGCGGATGTACGCCGCGGGTCAGCCACTCCAAAAGCGCCAAAGGCCCCACCATGCCCAACCGGGTGATGTGCATGGTATTGGCCAGTTCCAGACAACCGAATGCCTTGACCCCGTTGAGGTAGTTGAGGCTGTCGCCAGGCAGATAGTAGGGCATGCCAAAACTGAGGCGCAGTACCAGGGCGCCCAGGACCAGGGCAGGAAGCCGCCCATTCCCACCCTGCAGCGCGGGAAGGAGCTTAGTCTGTTGCTGGTCCATGCCCCGCTCCATCCATCAGCTCAGCCAGTACCCTCGGCCCGAATCACCCGCTCCTGCTCCAGGCCGGCGCCTCGCCAGTTCGAGTTGAGGTCGTAACTGAACTGGCCCACCTCCGCCTCGATCTGGTCGGCCACGTCGATGGCCATCTCCATACACTCGTTCATATTACAATATTTGTAGAGACCCTGACGACCAGTGGTAACCAGGTTGCTGATCTGCTGCACCGGCTTGAGCAATTCCTGGACAATCTCGAGGTACCCGGTCACCTGGATGGGATAGATGAACTGCTTGCGGACCACATGTCCTTTGCAGGGCACACTCTCGGGCAGAGCGCCCACCTGCTCCAGATCGCGGCGCACCCTGGCCAGCACCTGCTCGTCCCGCCAGGACCAGACCTCATCCTCGGGGAAACAAGAGATCTCCAGGCAGATGCCGGTCTGCCCGGCCGGGCACATGCCCGCGTCCAGGAGGGCAAAGTCGGTCGAGCGCTGGAAGATGACTTCCGGATCTGGGTAGTAGATCCACGAATACGGGGTCATCTGCGCGCGGGGCAATTCTAGAAAGACAAAGACCATGCTGCGGAACTTGATCGGCAATTCCCGGACCGGATGGCCCAGGCTGCCCAGCAAGAGCGACAAGGGTATGGTGCTGACGGCGTAGTCGAAATCGCGGACCGTCTCCCCATTGGTGAAGTGCAGAGCCTTGGCCTGGCCCTCCTGCTGATCGATGCGATCGACCTGGTATCCGCAGCGGAATTCCACCCCTAGTTCCAGGCAGCGCGCCGCCAGGCTCTGGGTCAGGGTCCCGATCCCCCGCCGACTGTAGTAGAACTTGTCCTTCAGCGGCGAATGGATGGAGGAGAAGTCGTTCCGGTGAAAAAAGAAATAGGAAAAGGTCTTGATCACATAGTCGAAGATCGAATTGAAGGCAATGCGGTGCGAGGCGGTGCGCGGATCCAGGTGGTCTGGATCTATGCCCCAGACCTTTTGCGTGAAGGGCTTGAAGTAGGTCTCATAGAGGGTGGGGCCAAAACGACTGGCCACCCACCGTTCGAAAGAATGATCGCTGCTGCTCCACACCAGACTCTTGAAGCGCTCTAGCACCACCTCGCTGAGGATCTTGGCCACCAGCGCCGGGCGCAACTGTTGGATCACATGCAGCGGAGAAAGCGGATAGTCGATGAATCGCCCGTTGAAGAACTGGGCGGCATGTTTCTCTCGCACCAGCAGATCATCCCCCAGCAGATCTTCGAGCAGGGCCATCAGCGTGGGGTTCTCGGTGCAGAACTCGTGAGGGCCAAAATCAAAGATGAACTCCCCGCGTACCAGCGAACCGGCCAACCCTCCAGTGTGGGCGGCTTTCTCATAGATAATCACCTCGTGCCCGGCTTGCGCCAGCTGGCAGGCGCAGGTCAGGCCGGTGATTCCTCCACCTAAAACGGCTATTCTACTCATATGAGGTCTCTCGTGAAAGATACATGCCGGAAGATATTTCCGCTGCCTGGTACCCACTATATCGACAACGCAGCGCTTTTTGCCCACTCAGGGGCAAAGTAGCTATCGAGCAAATAGAGTGCCTAGCAATACAGCGGACCGACGCGAGATCAATTTCTGATACAGCGCCGCCTCCCGGCGTTCCATCTCTTTTCCATCTAGTTTCTCAGCCCGGGATCTGGCCAACCTTCCCAGTTCCAGGGCAGTGCCCGGATCGGCGATGAGTTGGGCAAAAGCCCGGTTGAAACACTCCGGGTCGTGGGGCACGGTCAGGCCAGTATCCCCCAGGATCTCGGGCAAGGGGGCCGTTTGGCCGACCACCACCGGCAGGCCGGCGGCCATCGCCTCGAGCACCGGAATGCAGAACCCCTCGTAATGGGTGGCCATGGCGAAGATATCGGCCCTGGCGTAATACGCCTGGATCCCTTCGTGGGGCACTGCGCCGGCAAAGTGGACCCGATCCGCCAGGCCCAAGCGGCTGGCCAACTGCTCCAGATCCCGGCGGTTGACCCCGTCCCCCACCAACAACAACTCTACATCCAAGTCGCCGATGGCCCGGATCAGGCAGGCCTGGTCCTTGGGCGGGTCGAGCCGGCCCACCGACAGGATCACCGGGCGTACCGGCATGGGCCGTCGTTTCACCGCAAACTGCTCGGCGTATACTCGGTTGTAGATAACCTCGACCTGGCGCGCCCCCAGTTGATGAGCATAAGCGGTCAGGTACTCGCTGACGCACAAAACACAGTCGGCCCGCCGGATCGAATAATGCTCGAACAGGCGCAGCGCCTCCAGCAGCCAGCGCCGCTCCCAGCGGCGGCGCGCTACATAGTGGGTATGGAGGGAGAGCAACACCGGAATCCCCAGCTGCCTGGCTGCCCCCACCCCGACGAAGCCGGCGTGCCAGGGATTGTGGACCCTGACCAGATCGGGCTGCCAGTCGCGCAGCACCTCCACCGCCCGCCGGCGCTGGCCCCACAGACGCCAGGGACTGGGATAACCCAGCGGGACGATGCGCAGCCGCGCCCTGCCGACCAGGGCCTGGACCTTTGCTGGTTCGATGTCCTGGTCGCAGAAACTGAAAACACAAACCTCGTCGAAGATCTCTTCGGGGTTCCAATAGCGGGGTTTGATCTCGCCCTTCTGGTGGTACTTATAAAGCGGATCGCTGCTGAAGACGCAGAACCTCATGGCCCGGTGAACAAACCGCGGGTGGGATCGGCCAGCAGCCGCTCCAGGAGGGGTCCGTAGTTGAGCACCACCAGGCTGCTGCCCCGCAGGTAGTCCAGGATGCGCCGCAATTCGCCCGAATCCAAGGCATCCCTCGGGTCCAGGTAGATATTCACATAGCCCCCCCGCCCCTGGACCTGCTCGCAAAGGCGCACGAAAAGCGCGGTCATCTCCCCCGGCCTGGCATGGGCGCCGTCGCGCTTCCCCAGGCTGTGCCAAGAGTCGAACACCCCAAAGGGATGGGCCGGGCAGGGGCTGAGGGGAAATTCCCAGATCCCCGCGTCCGTCTGATAAGGTGTCCCGCCGTGGGGGCTGGACCCGGCCATGGCTGAGGTGGAGAAACGGTAATTCAGGTCGCGCAGGATCGGATACACCTCGGCGGTGTGCAGCGTCCCAAAATGGGGCGTCCTGAAGCCGACCGGGGCATAACCCAATACCTCTACAAAAGTGGCGTGGGCCTGCTCGATCTCCTGCCCTTTCTCTCTGGGCACCAGTAGGTCGAAGCGCTTGCGGCTCAACTCCCCCCCGCGGGCGTAGGCATAATCCGGATGATAGAGATTGGGATGGGTCTGGGTGTGGTTGAGCAGCTCAAAGCCACCTTCGACCAGGCAACGGTGCTCGTCCGGAAAGCGTTTGACCCATTGGCCGATGCAGGCAAAACTGGCTGGGCAGGCATAGTGGTCCAACAACTCGGCAACCTGGGGCAGGGCCTCCACGTCGCGGGGAAAATCGCAGTCGAAGGAGAGGGTGCAATAGGGTCCGAATCCCTGCTGCGCTTCCATGATGGCCTCAAAGCTGGCATCCGGCCACAACACCGTGGCCGCCTGCTTCAGCCGTGGCCAGCCGGCCCGGCCCACCCTCCTCAACAGCGTCTTGCGCATATTTCCTCCGCTCAGCGCGCCAGTTCCAGATCGCCGCGCCGGACCGCCTTGTGGCCGCGCACGCCCTTGCTCTCCTCAGCGGCAATTTCGCGCAGCCCCTGTCCCTCGAACCAGGAGACCACTTCCTCCATGGGGAAATGGAATTGGTATTGAGGATGGTACCAATCGAAGGTATCGATATGGGCGATGCGCCACTTGGGGTCCACCTTGATCACGCCCAAGATCGCTTCGCGCACGCCGGGCAGGTGGCGGCCGATCTTCCAGTAGAACCAGTTCACCGGCACTGCCAGATAGGCCAGATTGTAGAGGGTCTTGAGGGGCAGGCGCAGGGTCACTTTGCGGATCAGGCTCTCGACCACCGCCGCCGGGGCCGGCCGTTTGCGGTAGATCTTCACCGAGATATCCCCGCCTTCCTTGACGAAATCGACCAACCCTTCGAAAGCTCTCCGAGGATCTGGGGTATGGTGCAGCACGCCCCAGCTGTAGACCAGGTCAAAGGTCTCGTGCGGGAAAGGCGGCGAAAAGAGATCCCCCTGGACAATGTGGATCTTGGGGTTGTCGCGGGTCAGACGCCGGGCATTGCGCACCGCCACGCTCAGGTCTAGTCCCACCACCTCAGCCCCAAACTCCTGCACTGCCCGCGAATGGCGGCCGTACCCGCAGCCGGCATCCAACACCAGCTTGCCGCGGAAGAACTCGGGGGTCAGTCCCCCTTCGAGGGCATAGCCCTGGTCCCGCTCCTCGTGTACCGCCGAGTAGATGGTCCACTCGAAGCCGAAACTCTCCTGGGTTTTCTTTTTTTCTCGTTCGAACTGGGCGATTTCCTCGAGGGAAAAGGTCCATTCCGGCAGGCGGGCGTGATAACGCTCGGCAAACTGGCTGTAGATGTTGAGCGCATTGGGCAGGATCACCGGCACCCCGTCGACAATGGGGTACCACGCCCCGCAAGGAGATTTGAGCAAGCCCTGCTCTACCTCCTCCTCCCCTCGGGGGTCGGTGGCGCATTCAAAGGCTTCCAGAACAAAGGGCGCTCGGCATTTCGGGCAAGCCAGCAATTCAAGCAGACGGTATCTCATCGTCCAGATCCTCTCTGTGCGTGGTGTTTCACTTTCAGGGACTGCCGACCAGGTCCAGTCGGTTTACCAGATCGGGTTGGGGTGCAGCCAAAGCTGCCGCTGCTTCGATCGCGACCCGCCACTTGTGCAGTTGGGTCTCTGGCCTGAACAGGGGTTTCACCCGCGCCAGGTTGGCCCGCAAGCGCTGGCGCAAGGCCTCCTGGCAGCACAACTGTTCCAGACAATGGGCCAGACCCTCCACATCCCCCACCTCGGCGACCAAACCTAGGTCATGCCTGGTGATCAACTCCCGCGAGGCGCCGGGGGGCAGGACGCCCACCATGGGGACCTCGTATTCGATGTACTCGAAGAGCTTGGTCGGGGTAGCGTAGGCGTAGATCGGGTCGCCCAGCGAGAGAAAACCCAGATCGGCCTGGCGCAGCCGTTCGGCCACCTGATCGTGGGCGACGAAACCGTGGAAATGGGTCCCCGGCACCAGATACTGCCGGATGCGCAGTTTGAAGTAGGGGCTGTCCGGTCCGTACAAGTCCACCTGCAGACGCTGCCGCAACTCGGGCCGGCGGGCCATCAACCGCGCGTAGGCCTGTAAGAGAATCTCGGGCCGCTGCACCGCCGACATCGCCCCTGCATATACCAGCCGCAGGGGGGTATTTTCTGTATGCTTCGGCGGGGATGGGCTGGTCGGGACGATATTGTACACCACCTCGATTTTATCCGGGTCCACCTGGTGCCGGCCGGCCAGGTCGGCCTTGAGCGCTTCGGTGGTGACCGTGACCCGTGCGGCCCGGTTGAGGAGCCGGCCTTCCAGCCAGCGGTAAACACCCCTGAAAATCCGCCGCCAGCCCCGCGCCATCACCCCCGAAAAGTCATCCCTGAAATCGATCACCAGCGGATAACCGTACCGCCGCTGCAACCAGTAGGCGATGGCCAAGTCCGAGAACACCGGATAAACGGCAAAAAGTACGCCGGGCTCGGCGAAGAGCTGGTGCCGCTGGCGCCACACCTTCCACGCCCAGTTCAGGTAATAACAGGGCAGCAGGCCCACCGCATAGAGCACTTCGTTCAACCCGGCCCAACGGGCCGCCCTTATCCGATGCACCTTCAACCGGGGATGGAGCGAGGCCACCAGGCTAGGGTCCTGCTGGTAGGAGAGCAGCAAGCCAGATTCCTGCTCCATACAGATCACCTCCACCGCCAGATCCTCGGCCAGGCCATTGGCCACGCAGGCATTGGTCACCGAGTTGCCGCGCCCGAAGGGCGGGAAACAGCAGGCGATGAAGTAAACCCGGAGGGCCGGTGAGGGCTCAGGGCTCGCTGGCAGTGCCATTTTTCAGCTCGAAAAGGGCATAGGATTCGTCGCGGTAGAGCAGCTTCAGGTACCTCTTTCTGAATTCCTCGTGAAAGGGATCGGCGAAGTACTGAGGGTAGCCGAGGCTGATGCGGATTCCCGGCACGTTGATCAGGCGCACCAGATGGGTGATGCCCAGTTCCTGCATGCGTTTGAACAGCGCCTCGGGGGTGTGGTAATCCTGGTAGTTGATGACTCGCTGATAAGGGTGATCCCACAGATAGGGGCGCTTGCAGTAGTAGCCCTGGACCAGGCCCTGGAGCAGCACGGTGGATTCTTCCGGCAACATGCGGTCCACGGCCTGAAAGACCCGGTAGTTGCCCTCGTGTTCGGCGAGGAACTGCTCTGGAGATTTGTTGGAGAGATGGTAGTCGATGGCCTCAATGGCCGTGTAGTATCCCCAGGCCAAGTTGCAGAACAGGGTCAGGGCGAACACGCCCTGGAAAACCCAGCGCCAAGGGCGCAGCGGGCCCTTTACCATACCTTCGGCCACGTACCCGGCCAGTACGCTCAGATAAGCGAACAGATACAGGCTGTAGCGGGGCACACCGCCGATAAAGAGCACCAGCACCAGGTAGTTGACCAGGCAGAAAGCCGCCAGGAGCAGCACCCGGCGGCGGCGCGCATAGAGCAGCAGACCGGGCAGCAGGACGAACAGATAGCCGCCAACCGCCTTTTGCGCCTCGCCCGGCTCAAAGGACCACTTCCACAGCGAGATCGCACTCCAGTATAGCTGTTCTTGTAGCCGCTCCAGCGAAGGCAACCAGCCGCCTGCACCGCCCGCACCACCCCCATCTCCACCGCTGTTGTACACGCTATAGTAGGGGATGCCGGAGAACACGCTGTTGGCGATGGGCCACACCGGGTTGCCGGCGACGATATATGCCCTCAGGTACCAGGGCAGAACCAGCATCAGCGCCACCCCCCCAAACCAGGCGCACTGACCGAGGACCTTGCTGACCGGGGTCTTGCGCCACCCTTCCGCCCCGGCGACCAGCACCATGCCCAGCAGCCACATTGGGATTGCGGTATGTTTGGCGCCCATGGACAGCCCGGTGAAAATTGCCGCCAGCAGCAACATCCGGTTATCCCGCTCATCCAGCCAGTTGAACAGGGCCCAGAACCCGAGAAACTGAAAAAAACACACGCCCAGATCCACATAACCCAGGGGCGCATAAAAGACCAGCACCGGCAGCGAACTGAAGATCACCGCCGCCCACAGCCCCACCCGCAGATCGAAAAACCGCCGACAGAAGCCGACGATGGCCAGCACCGTGGCCACTGTCAGGGCCAGGTGGAGCAGTTGGGCCAGAATGGCGCCCCGCAGGCCGATGGCCAGGGTGTAGAGCATGCCGATGTTGTCCGGGTAGAGGGTCCCGGTAATGGTCGGCTCGAAACTCAGCAAATGCTTCTTTAGGTACAGCGCTGGCAGGGCCAGGTGGTAGGCCAGCGGATCTACCGCTCCGTACGCCGGAGTCAGCGCTCTGAGCAGATTGAAGCAGAACCCGGCCAGGGCCAGAACCCCCAGCCAGAAGTAGAAAGTTCCGGGCTGCCAGTAGCTGTACTGGGTCCGGCCCTTGAGCCTGCCCCCCACCCCGAGCAACTCCTTGCTGCCCACCGCGCCAAAACCGAGCAGCAACAGGTACAGCGAACCCTCGTAGAGCAGGTGGACCAGCCCCAGGACCAGCACGCCCAGGGCAAAGGCGCCCATACCCAGCCCCAAGGAGAAAGCCAACTCCTCGGCCATCCCGGTGGTGGAGATACCGAGCCAACGCAAGAGGCGGCGGCCAAATCCGACCGCCACCACACAGAGCAGGAAGATGTAGATCAGCTCAACCAAGGGCCTGATTCCAGAGCTGCTTTAACAGGGTGAGAAATCCCTGGGAGTAATAGAAATATCCTAGACCGGCCAAGCACCAGATGCAGAGCAGGACTTCTAGTGCCCACCTCGTCTTGCTGCTGGGCGCCGCCGGTGTCGCTACAGAGAGCTTATCAGCCATGGCTTTCGACCAAAGCGGCCCGGGCACACCCTGTCCCGGCCTGGTAGGTGACGCCCGGCTTGGCGGTGAGGAAACAGCACCCCATGCAGGCCGGCAGCAGTTCCCGCTCCAACCCAGCCCGGAACTGGTCGAGGGCCGCGCCCTTCCAGATTTCCATCAGCCGCGTCTCGCGGACATTGCCCATGCGATAGGCCAGGCAGGGGTACACATCGCCATTGGGCGCCACCCGGATATTGGTCCAGGGGGCCCGGCACAATTCGTAGTCTTCTAGTTCCCCCTCGTTGGCATAGTACTTGAGAATGCCGGAAATCTCCGGATAGTCCGGATAGAAGCGCAGCGCGGGTTTGCCTGCGGCTGCCAGCCGGTGCAGGGTTTCAAGTTGGGTTCGCAGCAGCTCCAGGTCCATCGGTTCGGTCAGCGGCGCCGGCACCTGGTTCCAGGCGCCATCCGCCATCGAGGCGCGGCAGGGCAGGGCGAAGAGCAATTCCGAGGTGCGCAGACAGGAAAGGGTCAGATAATCGGCGCCGATCTCCCTGGCCAGTTGATAGATCTCTGGAAGCTCTTCCAGGTTCTGGGAGGTGATCACCGTCTTCACGTCGACCACCGGGAAACGTTTCCCCTGCTGGCGGCGGTAGGCGGTCAGGCCGCGCAGGTTGGCCACCGTGCGCTCAAAGGCCCCGGGCAGCCGGCGGATGAGGTTGTGGGTTTCGCCGATCCCGTCGATGGATACCCCGGCGCTCAGCACGCTGCTCTGGTCGACCAGCAACCGGGCCTTGTCCGCAAAGAGCATGGTGCCATTGGTGACGATATTGCAGCGTCTGCCCCGAGCCTTGATCGTCTGCAACAGGTCGGGAAAGTCCTTGCGCACAAAGACCTCGCCGCCGTTGAAGGTGATCAAGGTGTGCCGCGGCAACTCGTCGACGGCAGCCAGGATTTCATCGTTGCTCAGCTCAAAGTTTTTCTTGAACTCCGGAGATTGCTCCCGGGCGAACTCCTGAAAACAGAAGGGACAACTGAGATTGCAGCGGTAGGTGACCTCGAAGGTGACCCGCAGGGGCGGCAGGGTCAGGATCGGGTGCAAGGTCTTGGCCAGGCGCCCGTAGGCGCCCTTGACCCGGTTGAAGACCGCGGAGATGTCGACCATACTCGTATTATTTCCTTTTTTCGAGCTTTTCGGCCAGCAGCAACTCTTGGTGCTGCTGCGCCTGCCGGTGGTGTTCCAATTCGTTGCGGATGCGGGCATTCTGGTCGGCCAGCAGCCCAGAGAAAAAGGTCAGCAGGCCAGCAATGGTGATCAACATACTGGACTCGTACACATCACCGCGGATCATCCCGTGGACCAGGGTTGCCGCCCCCACGGCCAGCATCAGCAGGCTGGCCGGCATGAAGACTTTGAGCGGGTTGAAATAGGTCACGGTGCGCACGACGGTCAGAAAATAATTGTAGGTATCGCGGATGGGGTGGAAGCTCGAAACCCCTTGGCGCGGCCGGTAGCTCACCGGCACAAAGTCCACCCGCAAGTCATTGGTCAGGGCGCATAGGGTGATGGTGCTCACCCAGGAGTGGCCGTTGGGCAGCAAATAGAAAAACCGCAGGGCCAGATCCCGGCGCACCAGGCGCAGGCCGGAATTGAGGTCGGGGATGTGGGTGCCGGCCAAAAAACAGGCCAGGCGGCGGATCAGCCACTTGGCTGCCCAGCGAATCACCTTGAGGGTGCCCTTTTCGGCGACACGCGCCCCTACCACCATGTGCGCGTGGCGCAAGCGGTCGATGATCTCGCCCAGGGCGTCGGCCGGGTAGGTGCCGTCGCCGTCGGTCATCAGCACCGCATCCCAGCGGGCCGCCTTGATCCCGGTCTTGCGCGCCGCCCCGCCGCCCCGGTTGGTGGTATGGCGGATAACCCTGGCGCCGGCCTTCAGGGCCAGCTCCCCGGTGCGGTCGGGAGAGGCATCGTCGACGACGATGATCTCGTAAGGGTACCCCAGTTGTTCCAACATCTGCCGGTATTCCTCAATCACCCCGACGATGGCCAATTCCTCGCGGTAGGCCGGAATCACCAGGCTGATGCCCTCGACCTTGAATTCCTCCGTGGTTTCGGTGCTCATCGTTGGGTTCCCCATATCATCGTCCACGGAAAAGGAGAAGACACCTGCTCCACGGAAAAATATTTGGCCACCAGTGAAATAAACCTTTCCCGCCGCCATTGCTGCACGTGGCCGGGGGTATTGCCCAGGCGCCCCAGGTATTTGCCGCGGGCCAGGTTGGCCAGGCTCCAGTAGGGCTCGCAGGGCACACTGATCAGACAACCTCGCCGGCACACCCGCCGCAACTCAGCCAGGGCCTGGGCCGGTTCGTCGAGGTGCTCCAGCACCTCGCAGGCCACCCCTACCTCCCAGCTCTGATCCGCGCAGGGCAGCTGGTAAGCCGACGCTTGTAGCAAGGGGGTTCCAGGGCACCCCTGGCGGGCCGCCAGCTGCACGATGTCCAGCGACAGGTCCAGACCCGCCAAACGGGCGGCTGGATAACGGCGGCGCACCCGTTCCAACAGATATCCTTCTCCGCACCCCACCTCCAGCAGCCCTTCCCCGGGCCTCAGGTCCAGCAGGGCATCAAAGGAGCGCAGGAACCCCGCCATCAGCCGGCGGGCCAGCGGGTTTCTGGTGTGGTACTTGTCGTAGATATTGCCGGCTATCAACCCGGCCCGGGGTGTGGTCAGCACTGCGGCGCTCATCGGCTCAGCACCAGTTCCTCGGCGGTCTGCCGCTGCGGGACCACCGGCTTGTCCACCACCCCCAGGGCGATCAGGCTGTGGCCTTCGACCCAGCTACCCAGCAACCTCTCCTCGAGCCTGCCGATGCTCCAGAACACCGGAAAGAGCAGGCGGCGATAGAGGCGGTACGCCCAGGTGTCGGTGATTTCGAGCAGGTCTCCCTGGGTCTGGTAACGCACCTGCTTGCGGGCCAGGTACCATTTGGTCAGTTGGAGGAAAAACTCCCCGAAAAAAATCAGCGTCTGCCGCTGGTCCTCAACCCGGATGCCCTCTTCCTCGAGCAGCCGGCGCAGTCCTTCGGGGGTATAACCGGCCCGCTGGTCGAACTCGGGGGTGCCTTCTTCGTCGTGAAAGAGCCGGCGCCAGCGGGTGCGGGACAGGGCCCCGCGCACCCCCGGAGTCACCAGGGCGAGCCTGGCCCCCGGTCGGGCGACCCGGACGATTTCGCGCAGCGCCGCCCGGTCGTCTGCCACATGCTCCAGCACATCAGTAAAAATAATCCTGTCAAAAACATTGTCGCGGAAGGGCAATACCTGCGCGTCGCCCTGGGCAAAATATCCGGAGCACAGCCGCCGGGCCAGGGCGAGGGATTTGTGCGAATAATCCAGTCCCCAACCCCGGACTCCGCTCCGGGCCAGGTTGTTGAGGAAGTACCCCAGACCGCAACCCACATCGAGTAGGGTGTCCCCGGAACGCGGCTTCAGGAAATCGAGCACGTGTATGGCCTTGAAGCGGGTGGTCAAGGAACAGTCGAAGGGATGGCGCGCGACCCAGCGAAAGGCACTCATGCGGCGACCTCCTGTACCTGGCAATACACCTGGCCATCATCAAAGTCAACCTGGGTCCTGATCTGAACTGAGCGGCCCCGGTTGAGCAGGGCGAGGCATTCGGCCGGCGCCTCCCAATCTCCGGCCACCCCTTGATCGGCTGGCTGCCAGTACCGCGAAGAGGCCACGTGTAAGGCCCCGGCCTGGGCGCTGCGGATCAGGCGGGTCAGTCGTTTTCCCCGTCCCAGGCGCAGTTGGTCGACCACCTCCATTTGGTTTTCCCCCAGTACCATGCGCCGGTTCACCTGCAGAGGTACTGGGTGGTGGGATCGGATCATCTGGTCTTTCACCTTTTTCCCGAACCATTCCATCAAAGGGCCGTTCCAGCCAAAGCAGTGCAGGAAGAGACGAAAAGGCGCCAGCAGTCGGACCAAGGGCAGCGAAGTGTTCATTCGCGCCATCGTACACTCCAGTTCGATCTCGAGTCGGCCCGTGCCTGGTGACACCTGGTACTGCGCCCCCAGATCCAGCCATTGGGTGGTGCCCACCACGCCGGCAGTGAAACTCGCGAAATACCCGGCATCGCTGTACAGGGCGTCCGGCTCAACACCCCGGGTATAACTCTTGATCACTCCATGTTTGCTCAGCCCCACCACGGTATGGGCGCAGGGACCGCGGACAACCGCCAGGCCCGCGCCCGGGAAGATGCGGGTCCCCGTCGGCGCCCCCTCTGCTTCCGTTCCGGTCAGCGGCTGGTGATCGGCCCAGGCTTCGGCGTATTTGTTGAGAAAAAAGCCGGTGTAGCGGTCGTCCATCAGGGCCGGCGACACCACCTTGCCCTGCTGCAGGGCCCGGTACAGTCCCCGCAGCAGATAACGGGCGGCGGCCGACTGACCGGCCATCAGTTCGAGGCCGTGGGGCATAAGGTACTTGGCGTTGCGGCTGCCGTACTCTCCCCCGTAGCTGCCGTCCGGGTGCAGGAACCAGACCATGAAATCGAGAGCCTGGCACAGCGCCGCGCCCACCCGTTCGTCCCCAGAGTGGCGGTAGTCCTTGGCCAGATAGTCCACGGCGAGGCTCAGGTACGCCGGATCGGCCCCCCCGTATTCATAGAACCAGCCCTCGGGGTGCTGGTGCGCCAGCAATTCTTCGACTTTGGCAGCCCGGTACCGGGCAAAACAAGGATCGCCGCTGAGGCGATGGATATTCTGCAGGGCGGCAATGGCACCGGCCGTGTGGTTGACCACCACCACGTCCTGGTGGCGGCCCAGCCAGTGGCCGGCCCGCTCCAGCGCCTTTCCCACCCTGGACCACAGTTCGGTGCCGGCCTCTGGCCCCAGCTTCAACAGGGTTTCCGAGATGGCGTACGCGGTAAAGGCCGTGGCCACGAAGCTGCGTTCATAGGGGTAGAACTCGTCGAAGGAACCATCGCGCCGCTGCAAGGTACACCAGAAAGCCAGAGCGGCCCGGGCCAATTCGACCAGTTCTGCAGCCCCTCGCTCCTCCGGCGCCTGTTGGGCACTAATCACCAAGGTCAGGGCATCTTCCTGGTGCAGGGGCGCAGCAAAGTCGGTCAAGGTGCGGTAGTGCCAGTAACCCCGGTCGAAACACCCGTAGGTCGGGGAACAGGGATTGCGGTCCACCATCGACAGCAGCCGGGGCAGACACCCCCGCACCAACTTGCCGTATGGAGAGGCGCTTCCCCGATCGGGATCAACCCTTTCTGACTGCAACCAACTCATCGCCATCGCCAAGCGTTTTTGGGGTCTGTCAGCGGCAGGGGTGCCTTGAGCCAGCAGAGGGCGCCAACCACCGCGGGAAACACAAAACAGGCGCTGAAGAACAACAGGGAATAGATCACCCCTGCCTCGGTGCTCTCAGGTATGCCCTTGCGGCCCAGGATGAAGATCAGCAATCCCTCCCTGGTGCCCAGCCCGGCAATTGAGATCGGCAAGAATGAAGCCAGCCCCACCAGGACAATGGCCGCGCTCACATCGGCAGGCGAAAGGGCCAGCCCTTGGGCCTGGGCCAGCAGGAAAGTCTGGGTGAAATAGAGGAGATAGGCCAAAAGCGTCAGCCCCAGCATCCAACCGCCTGCCCAACTGACTACGCCGCGCATTTCTAGGCCCATCCCCCGGATAAATTGGCAAAAAGGCTGCTGCCGGAGCCGGCTGAGCCAGGCCTGCCCCGCGATCTTTCTCCCTCTCAAAGCAAAAATCCAACCACCCAAACCCAGGCCTGCCAATCCCCAGACCGTCCACCCCATCCAACCGGAGTATAGGCCCAGGTGGAAAAGGGCCCAGACCGCGAGTGCGGCCATGACGGCCAGATCCAGTAATCTGTCGGTCAAGGTGCCGGCCATGGCCTTCTCCCAGGAGACCCCCTGATCCTGACGCAGGTACAAGCCCTTGGCCAAATCCCCCAGCCTTCCCGGAGTGAAACTGCCCAGGAAAATGCCGCTGGAATACAAGAGTACCGCCCGCCAGAGCGGCAGTTCCAACTTTTGCAGGCGCAGCAACATATTCCACCGCCAGGCCCTTATCCCGGTCATGGCCAGCCCCAGCAAGGGCACGGCCCATAACTGGGCCAGGTCCACTTTGGCGATCAAGATCCCCAGCTTTTGACCGTCGACCTGGCTGAGGATCCAGACCAGCAGCAACAGGCCGACCCCGCGTATCAGCCCCCGCATCCAGCGCTTCACCGCGCCTCCCGTTGCAGCCATAACTCCAGGACCAGCATGGCCCACAGTTGCTGGCTGTAGTCGCGCTGCCCTTTGAGGTGCTCTGACATCATTTGCTGGAGGCGGGAAGGCACAAAAAAACCGCGCTGGCGACAGGACTTAGAAAGCAGGATTTCTTCCATCCAGGGGCGCAACTCTTTTTGCAGCCAGGATGCCAGGGGCACGGCAAAACCCTGTTTGGGCCGCTGGAGGATGGCACTGGGCAGATAACGGCCAGCCAAGCGCCGCAACAATCGTTTGCCCTGGGTCAGGGTGTACTTGTGATCCCGGGGCAACCGGGCAGCGAACTCCACCACCTGGTGATCCAGCAGCGGCGACCTGACCTCCAGGGAGCAGTCCATGCTCATGCGGTCGACCTTGACCAGGATATCGTCGGGAAGATAGGTCACCAGGTCCAGCCACAGCATTTCCTGGCCCGGGGCCCTGGCCTGCGCCTGCTCGTACTTCAGACGCATGGAGGCGAACTCTGATGTTAATATATCGGCAATATTTTCCCCGTAAAGGTACCTTTTTTCCTCTTGGGTAAAAAAAAACCCCCAACTGGTCGAAGGTGCCTCGCGCAAGGCAGCGGAGAATTCGAGAAAGCGTTTGAACTTTTTCCTGAAACTTCGGCCGTAGTAGGTGGCCGGCTCATTCAGCGCCCGGCCCAGCCATTCCACGGCGCCCCGCCCCCCCCAGGCAGGCCAGCGGTTAAAAGCGTCGGCCCAGCGCCGGGCCAGATAACGGCGATACCCCCCGAAAACCTCATCCCCCCCGTCCCCGCTGAGGGCCACGGTGACCTCTTGCCGGGTCACCTTGGACAAGTGGTAGGTGGGGATGGCCGATGAATCCGCAAAGGGCTCGCCAAAGTGGTCCAGCAGTCCGGGGAGCAGTTCCTGCACCTGGTAGTCGACCACGTACTCCTGGTGCTGGGTCCCCAGGAACTGGGCCACTTTCCTGGCATGGTCCAATTCATTGAAGGAGGACTCGCGGAAGCCAACCGAGTAGGTCCGCACCTGCTGCCCGCCCACCTTCTGCATCAGGGCCACCACCAGGCTGGAGTCCAGGCCGCCGCTGAGAAAGGCACCCACCGGCACATCGGCCAGCATGCGCATCTCCACGGCCTGGCGCAGCAACAGATCTAACTCCTCGACACTTTCCTCCTCGCGCCGCACCCTCACCTGGTCGTACCGCACCTCCCAGTAGGGGTGAATCTGGAACTGCCCATCCTGATAGAGGCCATAGGAGGCCGGCGGCAATTTCTTGACCTGTTCGTAGATGGTGCGCGGCTGAGGGATGAAGAGGAAACTCAGATACTCGTCGATGGCCTGCCTGTCGATACTCCGGTCCACCTGGGGATCGCAGAGCAGGGCGCCCAGTTCCGAGGCGAAGCTGATTCCCTCCTTCATCAGGGCGTAAAAGAGCGGTTTCTTGCCCAAGCGGTCGCGGGCCAGCATCAGGGTCTGGGTGCGCAAATCCCACAGGGCAAAGGCAAACATGCCCCGCAAATGTCTGAGGCAATGCACACCCTCCCGTTCATATAAATGGAGGATGGTCTCGGTGTCCGAATGGGTGCGGAACACCTGCCCCTGCTCTTCCAGTTCCCGGCGCAACTGGCGGTAATTGTAAATCTCGCCGTTGAAGACGATCCACAGGGACTGTGCCTCGTTGCTCATGGGCTGGTGGCCCCCCTCCAGGTCGATGACCTTGAGCCGGCGCATGCCCAACCCCACCGGCCCCTGCCGATAGATGCCCTCGTCGTCGGGCCCCCGGTGGGCGATGGCCCGACACATCGAGCGCAGCAGGGATTCCCCGACCGGCCGCTGGGGATCGGCGTAGACCTTGCCGGCAATGCCGCACATCAGTTCCGCACCCCCAGCAACTGGTCGTAGATGCCCCGCACCTCTAGGGCACTGGCCTCCCAGGTATAGGCTTGGGCGCTTTGTCGTCCGGCCCAGGCCAACTGGCATCGGCCTTGCCGATCCTGTTGCAGACGGGCGATGGCCTGGGCCAGTTGTTCGGGATCGCCGCTGTCCACCAGCAGGCCGGTCTGCCCATCCCGGATCAACTCCGGGGTCCCGCCCACCCGGGTGGCAATCACCGGCAGGCCGCTGGCTTGGGCTTCGAGCACCACGTTGGGCCGCCCCTCAGAAAAGCTGGGCAGGACCAGCACATCCGCCGCATTCATCCACCGCGGGATACGCTCCGTGGGCTGCACCCCGGCAAAGAGCACCCGGGACCCCAGGCCCCTGGCCTGCGCCTTCAGGTCCGTTTCGAGGGGACCGCCGCCGACCAGGGCGCAGTACCACTGCGTATCGCCCAGGCGCTCCAGCGCGGCCAACAACACTTCCACCCCTTTGACGGGAACCAGAAAACCGACAAAAAGAAGGATGAAGGCCTGGTCGGGCAGGCCCAATTCCGCTCTGGCCGCATGCTGATCGCGAGGAATGAAGCGGCTGTCCACCCCGTTGTACACCACCCGAATCTTTTCTTTGGCCACCCCGGCCTGTTCCAGTTTGACGGCGATGTCCTGGCTGACGGCGATCAGCATCTCCATCCGCCGGTAAATCCAGCGGTTGAGTCGGCTCATCCACTTCCCTTCCAGCAGATGGATGTCGCTGCCGCGCACACTCAGCACCACCGGGCACCCGCGCGGTGCTGCCAGATAGCCGATCAGACCGCAGATGGTCCAGTGGCAGTGGATCAGTTCAGCGGGCCGGCTGCTCTGCCAGGCCCGCCACCAGAACCCGGCCAGGAAGAGGGGCACCTGCAGGCGGGCCACCCAGCTCTGCTTGAGGTTGGTGGGAATGCCCCCCCCGTACGCCACCCGCTGCCAAGAGGCGGGGAACAGGTAGGAAAAACGCCGGATGCTGATCCCACCCACCTGTTCGCGCCTAGGTAAACCCCCCGCATGCGGCGCCACCACCTCCAGGACCACGCCCTGAGCAACCAGTGCCCGGCACAACTCCAACACGAAACTGCCGAACAAGTCGCCGGCAAAGCGGGGGAAACCAGTGGTCAACACGCATACCTTCATTCGCTTTCCTGCATGTCGTAGAGCATGGCGAAGAGCAGGAACTGAATGCCCATGATGATCATCAGGGCGCACACCACCGAACGCGGCCCCGTGACCCCCTCCCCGATCCACTGTTGGTAGGACAGGACCAGGCCGTAGACCACCCCGAGCGGAAAAAGGATCAGGCCAAACAGATAAAAGAAGAACAAGGGGTGGAAGTCCCGCACCAGATAGCGGGTGAAGAGCCGCCAGAAAAAGCCGCGCACCAACATGGGGGCTACCCGCAAGGCATAACGAAAACCCTTGATCTGGGACTGGCGTTCCCCGGCCAGGTAGATGGCCCGCCTGGGCACATCCTTGGCCTTGAGGCCATAGGCATTGAGGCGGACCAGGAAGTCCATCGGGTAGCCGTATCCCTTCCAGGCCTGGCCCCAGTCGACCAGGTCGATGGCCCGCTTGGTGATGGCGGTATACCCGTCTACCACATCGAAGAGTTTGTAGTAGCCCGAGGATACCTTGGTCATGATCGAAATCAGCGCGTTGCCGACAAAACGCGACATCGGCATATCTTCCAGGCCCACCTCGGGCATGAGGAAGCGGTTGCCTTTGGTGTAGTCCACCTCGGTTTCGACCAGCGGCGCAAGCATGTCCTCCACCTGCTCCAAGGGCATCTGGTTGTCGCCCCCCACCACCACGCACAGATCGTAGCCCTCCTTGCTGGAGCGCCAGTATCCGGTGATGATGGCCTGCCCCACCCCCTGGTTGCCCTGGTGCTGCAAAAGTTGGATGCGGGGATCGCGCTCGGCCCGCTGGCGCACCACCTGGGCGGTCTGGTCAACGCTGCCATCGTCCACCACAAAGACCCGGTCGATGAGCGGGGGCACCCCGTCCAGTGTAGGGCCGATGAGCCGCTCCTCATTGTGCGCCGGAATGACCAGCGAGACCCGCTTATTCCTGTACACCGCTACCCCTTTCCTCAATTATAGACGCCGGGCACACAACACCATGCCCCTTCCCCAGGGCCAACGCCAGAACAGCTCATCCACCCGCAGCAGCCCGGCTGCCAGTTTGACCAACCCGGTGCGCCCGGCGGCCCGCGTGTCCAGGCGCTTTTCGCGCACTGGTGCCTCCTGACCGGCCGTCTTTTTCAGCCAGGGGGCAAAAAGCAGGCGGTGATAGATCCGGCCCAAGGGGAATCCCCAGACCCGCACTTGCTCCACCTTGAATCCAGCTTGGGTGAAGAGGGCGATAAACTGCTCCCGCGTATAGCGTTTGACGTGGCCGGCCCATTCATCGCTGTGGTCCCATAACTTGGGGTTGAGGGGCACACTGGCGACACAGGGCGCTCCGGGTTTGAGCACCCGGTGGAACTCCCGCACCGCCGCCTCATCTCCCCCCAACTCCGGGGCCAGATGCTCCAACACCTCCCCGCAGACCAACCCCTCGAAACAGGCATCGGGGTAGGCCAGGGCCGTGGCCGAAGCGCGACAGACACTCAATCTCTCTTCAAGTCCAAATCGCATAACCTTCTGGTGCAACAAATTAACAAATTCGGGCGAATACTCGAAAGCATACACCCGGTACCCAGCCCGGCATAGATCCAAGGCCAGGCTGCCGCTGCCGCACCCAGCGTCCAGCACCCGCCCGGTGGGCAACATCCTGGCAAAGAGACGGAGCAAAAGATGCTCCCGGAAGAGATGAACGGGGCCACGTATCTCACTCTCCCCCCAATGGATAGGCTTAATCTCTTCACACTGGTTGTTCAAAACCTCGCTCCAACCGTTGAACCAGGGTGCGCGCCACGGCTTCTGGTGCCGCCTGCGCGTTGAAACAGGCGCGGCCTGCCAGCGCCAGCGCCTTGCCCAGGCCAGGGTCCTGCTTGAGTTTCAAGATCGCTGCGGCCAAGGCCAGACCATCCCCGGCCGGACAGAGCAGGACGTTCCTCTCGTGTTCGAGCAATTCCCGGATGGCCGGCGAATCCCGAGTGATGATCGGCCGGCCCAGGGCCAGGGCATCGAAAACTTTGAGCGGGATGACCCGGGCCGCCTTGGCGGTCTGCCCAAAGATCCCCAGGCACACATCGGCCTGGCGCACCTGTTCCCGGAGCTGGGCTGGACTGATCCATTGGTCGATAAAACGCAGATTGGGCAATTGGAGCTGCTCTGCCTCCTGGCGAATCTGAGCATAGAGTTGGCCCTTGCCGACCAGTACCAATTCGACCCCAGGCACCTCCCGGAGGTGCCCAGCCGCTGCTAGCACGGTATCAACCCCGTGCAGAGGCACATAGGTGCCAAAGAAAAGCACCCGGAACATCTCCTCGGTTTGGGCTTCGGGGAGAAGTGGAAAAAAGTCGTCGTCCTCCCCCACAAAACTGCGGACGAATTTCTCGAGAGGAAGGTGATATAGCTCAGCCAGATATTTGCCGTGTTCCACGGTGTCCACCAGGATCAGGTCTGCGCACCTGAAACCCAACTGCTCGAACCACTTAAGCGCCCTTGCTTTCAAGGAGTCAACTGGTACTTGCCGCCGATCCAAAACGATGGTATCATACAGCGAGATAAAGGCCACCAGCACCAGGGACCGCTGCCGGCGCCAGTTGAGCAGGCGGGCCAACAGGATATCCAAATACCCGGCATAACCCACCAACACCCACTGATGTTTCCCAAGGCGCTGGTAACGGCGGATCAATCGCCCGTAACAGCCCAGCAATCGCCAACCGAGACGCCCGTAGGTCTGCCAGCGGCGCTGGCTGAAGGTCTCGTGCAGGAACCCTTCCCACAATTCTTCCCGGCACTCATCTATTTCGATTCCTATTCTCTGTAACCCTTTGAGCAAGACCCTATTAACTGGATACCCTTCAGAAACAGTGTACGTGCCAAAGAAGCAGATCCTCATGGTTTCAGGACGCTTCGGCCCGCTCCGAACGCATCTGGGCGATCTGCTCGGCTACCAGACCCATCATGAAAACCATTACCGCGGTAGTGAAGAGCAACATCGACATATTGGTGAAGCGGTGGTCCGTGACAAAGGTATACCCGTAGTAGCCGACCCCCATCAGAAAGAGGTACCCGCTGACGGGCAGAAAGATCTTCAAGGGGGAGAAGAGCATGCAGATTTTCATGATCACCAGCAGAAACTTGGTGCCGTCCGATAATAATTTGATCTTGCTCTTCCCCTGCCGGCGGGGCGCCTGGATGGGGATGTAATTGACGCTGAACCCCGCCCGCATCAGGCTGAGGGTGATCGTCGTGGGGTAGGAAAAGCCGTTGGGCAAGAGGCCCAGGTAGCGCCGGGCCAGATCGCACTTCATCGCCCTGAAACCGGAAGTCAAGTCCGCAACCGGCCGGCCCGTGACATAACTGGCCAGGTAGTTGTAAAGGGCATTGGCCAGCCAGCGATGCCAGCCGGCCTGCGACCCCCGGCCGCGGGCCCCCACCACCATGTCGAAACGCCGGCAGCCCTCCACGAAACGCGGGATGTCTTCGGGATCGTGCTGCCCGTCGGCGTCCATAAAGATCAACAGGGCCCCCCGGGCCTGGCGGATGCCGGTCTTCACCGCCGCGCCATTGCCCAGATTATAGGGGTGCTCCACCACCCGGACTTGGGGCCTGAGCCCCCGGACCTGGTCCGCAGTGCCGTCCTTGGACCCGTCGTCGACCACCAGGATCTCGTAGCTGGTATGGCCCTGGCCCTCGAGGTTTTGCGCCAGGCGCTCCACGACCCCGGCAATGGATTTGGCCTCATTATAGGCGGGAATTACGATGCTCAGCTCCAACTGTGGCGCCCCCATTCAGACCTCCCCTCTCCGGACCTGGACCCAGACCCTGGTCCTCCCTAAGGCTGGCGGAAGAGCGGCAGCTCCCGTCGCAGCTGGGCTTCCAGTTTGGTATGACAGGCTGGGCACAGACTCACCAGATGCTCGAGCTTGTTGGCTTCTAGATTGGATTTGAAACTGGAAAAGGGAATCTTGTGGTGCACATCGAGTTGGCGCCCCAATTCCTCTTCGGTCACCCCGCATGCCTGGCACCTGAAACCATCGCGCTGGCGCGCCTGGCGGGCCTGAATTTCCCAATTGGCCCCCCGGCGCCCAGGGCGACCGCCGAGCTCGACCGCAAAAGAAGGCATCTCTTCGGTCCAGGCCCGGCGGCACTGGGGACTGCAAAATCGCAGGGAAACCTCTAAGGTATCGCACCACGTTGGCAGATCTATCTGGCTCTGGCAGAAGCTGCAAAAGGCCTTGGGCTCAACCTTTCCGCCGGTGGTCGAATCCGGATTGCCAAGCGGAAGGCCTAGTTGCTCGTTGGAAGTGCGACGGGAGGACATGAGGGAGCCGACCTGCCGGCGGCAGCAGCGGGGAGCAGGATGCAAACACCCTGGGGCGTGAGGGCCCTGGGGGAAAACAAGGGGGGAAGTTTCGCCAATATACCGATTTTGCGCGGGTTATGTCAAGAATTTATCCGGCGATCTGCCGTGCTTCTGCACCTACTGGATTCATTGCTGCTCAAAGAAAACCAGATCCACTTCGATGGTATCGCGCACGGTCAGCACCTGGGCTACCACTTCCCCGGTGCGCGGTCTGCTGTCCCCCGGCCCGGTCAGCAGCGCCACTGCCAGGCCATCGTGCGTCAGGCTGGTGGCAGTAATAGTGCCTACGGTCGTCGCAAAAGCCACCGCTGTGCTGTCCTTGACCGGCTTACTGCCCTGCCGGACGGTGGCCCAGACTTCGGCCGTGGCCAGCGTGTCCTCGACCGAGATCCGCGCCGGGAAAAGGGCCAGTTCCAGGCTGATCTCCTTGTCTTCGGTTGCGGTAGGCGCCACCGAAAAAGCGCAGCCGGCCAGGCCCAGACCTGCAGCTACCCATATCCATCTATAGTTCTTGCGCGCCCTCATGGCAGGAAATCCGGGGGCATCCAGGTAAATTTCGCCGCCATCGAGGTCAACACCCGGGCGGCCAGGTCGTCCAGCGCCTCCTCCTGAGCGGCCTCCACTTCGCGGGAGGAGGCCGATACCGTGATGTCGTGTTTGTCCGTCGGCAGCAGACGCACCTGGTCGCGCACCCGGCCCTGCCCCCCCACCTGCTGGGTGAAGGTCTCGATCCGGCCTGGGGCCTGGAAGGAGAGCACGCGATACCGAAGTTCCACCTGCACCTTGGTCTGGGGCACTTCGAATACATAGGGCACATGCCGCCCGGAGAAACGGTCGATATTGTAGACGGAAATACTGCCGGTGATCACCGCATCCACGCCCAGTTTGCGGGCCAGCTCAGCGGCTTGTGCGGGCGTGAGTACCCCTTTTCTAGGGATATCGGCATAACGGGCCAGGTCCACCACCACTAGGCTGTCATGTGGTTCGAGGCGGGTCTTGATCTTTTCTACCAGACGCCGACCGGCCTGGTATTCCTCGAAACCGGCAAAATCCACCACCGCCAGGCGGGTGATCCGTTTGGGTTTGTACCCGGGCTTGACCGGAGGAATTACCTGATACAGGGCCTGACGGGATTCCAACCGGCGTCTCCCGGTCATGGTTCCGTGGAAGCGCAAACCGAAGGTGGTGGCGGTGCCATAGGGGTAGTCGAGAAAACCAAATTCCCGGTTCAATTCCAGTTCCACCCCGCGGAAGATCTCCCCCCGAACCCCGGCCTTGAACACCGCTGAAGCCTGGGTCTGTCTGGAGAAGGCCACCCGCGATTGATATTCGGCGTTCAAACGCAGGCGTCGATGGCGCCGGCTGCTCTCCAACCCGATCCCGTACACCAGCTGGGGCAGGATCTCCGGATTGCCGGAGCGGTAGAATCCACCATTGAAATACATGGAGCCATGGCGGAAATGCAGGTCCGTCTCCAGTTGTAGCCCGATGTCCAGGGCCTGACTGCTGTAGGGACGCACCCCACCCTGGAACTGGTCCAGGCCGGTCTCCCCTTTGAATCCCAGAGGCAGGCCGAGCAGGATCTGGACCGAAGTGTAGGCCCGGGCGGGCACCTGTTTGGGACGCGCCCATTTGGCCCCCAGCACCAGGTCCCCGGTCCCGTACTTGGTGAGCCCCCCCACCGTATCCATCAGGAAAGGCACCAACAGGCTCAGGTCCAGGTCCGGCCGCAGGCCATAGGCCATGCCGTACAGGCCAGTATAGGCGCTCCCCTTCCCCAGGTCGGGGACCACCACCGAATTGGAGCGGTTGGCCAGACGCAGGCGGAACCGCCCCTTGCCCAGGGGCTCGGCGCCGTGAACCAGATCCAGCCCTTGGCCCAGGGGCAGGGAGAGGGCCGCGTTGGTGGGCTGCCGCAGCAGGGCGAGATCGGTCTGAGCCCCCCCTGGAACGGCCAGCCCGCCTAGGACCAGCCCGACTATTAATAGGTATAGGTTCATCTCGGGCCTAGGGTAGGGCGTTTTCGGCTTGAAGCGTCGCGGCGTTCTGGGCAATGGCCTCCAGCAACTGGCCCGGGTCCCGATAGCGATAGCCGGAATCGATCAGCCGCAGCTGGGCCGCGGCGTTGTTGGGATCGGGACGATCAGCGGCGCTGTACCGGCCCAACTGAAAGTAGGACTCGGCCAGCACCAGGCGCACATGCTCCTCGCCGTACACGTCGTGGGCCAGGTCGTGTCCCCGCTCATCCTGGCGGTTGTCGGTGGTATAGTTGGGATCGATCTCCAGCGCCTGATTGGCGTACTGGATCGCGTCGTTGTAGCGCCGTTGGGCAAGAACCACCCCAGCCCACCCCACCCAGGCGTCGGCATTGCGCCGGTCCAGTTGGGTGGCCTGCTTGAAAGACGACGCTGCGCTTTCGAGGTCCTGCGTCCGGAAGAAGGACCAGCCGATGCCGTTCTGGGCCTCGGACTTGACCTGATTTTTCACCGCTTCCGTTCCTTCGAGCGCTTCGGCCTTCTCCAAGGTCTCGGTGAAGGCGGCGATAGCCGCCTGGTAGTCGCCCGTTCTATAACTCTTCCAATCCAGGGGCAGGCGTTCCTTGAGCTTGTCCTCCCGCTTCCGCGCTTCCCCTGGTCCCAGCCCGTTCCCGCCACCGCAGGCGGCGCAGAACAACGCGATACCCGCCAGCAACCAATACCTTTTCATCGTTCATTCTCCTATTTGAGCAAACTCATCCTGCGGCTGAACGCCTGGCCCCCAACCTCGAGCCGGTAGATATACACCCCGCTGCCCACCGGGTCGCCCGTCTGGGTGTGCCCGTCCCAGTGCGCCTGGTACTGCCCAGGGCCGCGGACTTCGTCCACCAGCAGGCGCACCCGCTGGCCGGAAAGGTTGTAGATACCCAGGCGGACCCGGCCTTCCTGGTCCAGGGCAAAGGGGATCAGGGTCTCGGGATTGAAGGGATTGGGGTAATTGACCCCCAGCCACGAGTTTTGGGGCAAGGTTCCGGCCAAGATCTGGTCTTCGGTCCGGCCTGCCAGCACCGCGTACCGGCCCAGGCGGGTGATGGTCTGGGCAGCGGGTACCCAACGCCCTCCCCGCTGGTAGTAAAGCCCCTCGTCTGCCGCCAGTTCCACCTGCAACCTGCCCGCCTCCCCCAAGTCCAAGCCCGCTGGATAGAGATCAATGTGTTTGCGCACTTCCGGTGAGCCGCTGCCGACCTTGGCTGCCCCTTCCTCTTCGGTGGGCCCCTGGGTCCTCAGGACCACGGTGGTCGCTCCCACCGCCGCGCCGGGGGGCAGCCACAACTCTACGCCGCCGTGTTCCAGGGCCACCGGTTTGCCGGCCACCACCGGGGCGATGGCCGCCGAAGCGGTGTCGAGCAAGGCGGTGCCCAGGACGGTCTTGGCCTGGGTGCTGAAGAAGATGAGCCCCGAAGCCTGGGGCCGCAGCCGCACATTGCCGGTCCAGATCAGAGCCCCGCGTTGGAGCAAGTCCTCCTCGATTTGGCGCACCGCCACCGTGCTGTCCTTGCCCTCAAAGGAGCGCACCACGTTGGGGGTGCCGGCCAAGGCCTTGCGGGCGACGATGAACACATCGATGAATTCTGGATTGAAAGGATTGGGAACCAGTTCCAGGTGCAGGGTAGAGGAATCCACCGCCTCGGTAACCGTCACCAGCATGATGCCGGTGGCGGTGAAGCCCCCGCCCAGGTCAGCGACAAATTGGAGGGTGTCGATACCCACCTTGTTCCCCACCGCCTTCAGGTGCAATTCGTGCGGCTCCCGGGGGTCGATGAAGGGGCTGGTGATACCCTGGCTCGACACCGACCAGCGCACCTTGGCCCGAGAAACCCCATCGGGCAGAAAATCGTCCAGGAAGAGGGAACTGTCCTCCTGGGTAGTGGCGAAAGTGATGGGCGGCAAATCCTTGAGGGGCCTGGAGGCGGTGGAGGGATCGAGGGAAAAAACCCGCACCGTGTCCCGGCCCACCGAGTTGTGGGCCACGTCGAGCACCTCGAAAACCCAATCCGCCTCAGCGACCACCCGGGAGATCGCGTTCACCGAATCACCGCGCACGTCCACAATGATGGCCGAGGTGTCCAGGGCCCTGGCGTTCCAGATGAGCACCGAATCGGGGTGGGCCTGGCGGTCGAGCACAAATTCGTTGAGGTGTAATCCCGAGAAAGGCACATTGGCGATAAACTGGATGTCGGGGATAGCCTGCAATTTGAGCGCCTCGTCCTGCCCCAGCACCCGCACCGTGGTCAAGAGGCTCTGGGTATTGCCGGCCTGGTCCTGGGCGGCGATGGTCAGGGTGTCGGTCCCCGAACTCTGCCCGTAGATCTGCAGCACGTGCTCCTGATCGATCGAGGAAAGGGTATGGGGCGTAACACTCCCATTGTTGACGACCCAGTTGATATCGGCCTTGTCGAGTTCGGGGGTCACCTGCACATAGTCGTCTAGGTCGAGGGTGATGATCTGATTGACCAGCACCTCCAGCGCCCCCAGAGGCTTGAGTTGGAAATCCCCTCCGGTCTCCCCCCCCTCCTCGCCGATGGTAACCTCCATGGTATCCAGGGAGGAGATGCCTTCGGGCTTGGAGGTGACCTGAAAGATCAGCGTCTCGGTCCTGAAGGTGGCCGTGGGCCCCACCGAAAAGGTGACCTTGTGGTTGAGCGGATCGATGCTGAGATCAAAATCGGCTGACGAAAAATTGGCCCCAAAGGTTCCCCTGCTCCCCACCGCCACATCCCATTTCATCTCCGCATCTAGATTGTTGCAGTCACAATAGGACTCGTCCAGATCCAGGGTGTTGTTGATCTCCCCCCGTTGCAGATGTAAGTCCGGCAGACCGCCGGCGATGGGGGTGCGGTCCGAGGAGTAGATGCGCAGCGTCAGGAAAGAGGTCTGCCCCGACGGGTCGGTAGCGACCAGGGTGGTCTCCTCAAAACCCACAAAGCCGGTGGGCAAGGGTTCGGATATTTTCAGTACGTGCTCGGCATCGATCTCGATGACACTCTTGGTCGGGAAGGGGTGTTCCCAGATGATCTGGCTGTCCGCACTGTCCGGGTCGTCCAGCAAATCATCCAGATCCGTCGTAAAGGTCGGCGTAGCTGGGAAGACCCCCGGCGGGGTCAGGCAAATCTGCAGATCATCCGGGGTCCGGGTCGGGGGCAGCGCCTCGGCCGAGGAGATGTCGAGGACCAGGGTGCTGCGCAGATTTTCCGGATCGAGCGGATCACTTACCCGGAACACGAAGAGCCCCGAGCCCAGATAGGACAGATCGCCCTGGAAAATCAGCGAGTCCCCCGTCGCATTCAACTGGACGGTGAAATGCCCGCCCGGATCATCGTCCCAACTCAGTTGCAGCTGATCCAGGGGGGTGTCGGGATCGGCGAGGAAGTCCCGGATGGCGATGCGGCGCTCCCCGCCCTGGCTGAGGCGCAAAGTCTGGCCGCTGAGCAGGAAGTGGGGCGCGTCGGCTACCTCCTCGACCGTGACCACCACCCGCAGGGAATCCTCTCCCCTGAGCTGGTCGCGGACCACCACCTTGAAGGAATCGACCCCGGAAAAATCGGGCCGCGTCCAGACCAGCAATTCGTGGGTAATCTCGTCGTCTTCGCTGAGGACGGGCGGATTGCTGTCATTGGTGTAGAGCAACACGGTGAAATCGAGTTCGGTCTGCGGGTCGATGATATCCGGATCGATGATGAGGGTATCCAGATCCAGCGCCCTGAAGGCCCGACTGCGGTTGTTGTTCAGCACCCCGGGGATATAGGAATTCAGATCTTCGTGGGCAAACACCGCGATCCGCTTGAGCCCGCCACTCAGATCGAGGCTCCCCCCGGTGAACTCGGGCGGGTTGTTGACCACGATGCGCGAGAACTCCGTGGCCGAGAGCGGCGGCTCTCCGGAGAACAGGCCCTGGGACTCGGTGGCCGTCCACACCACCTGCCGCTGTCCCCGCCAACCTGTGGCCGGGGTGATCTTGACCACCCGGGTCCGGGGATCGATTTCCACGGTCAGGCTGTCGAAACTGGTCGGCTCAAAAGTCCAGCGGATGGAGTCCACCGGCGAGAGCACGTTTTCCAGATAACGGTCGAGTGAACCGATGGTGGTGCTGTCGGCCCGATCGGGCAACAAGATCACATCCGGAATATCGACAAGCGAAATCCCCGTCACCGTGACTTCGACGCCCTGGATGGTGTTGAAAGGCACGGCGGTCAACCCGTCGGAGAGGGTGAGGAAAGTCTCCAGCACCGGGTTATTGTCGACACTGAGGCGGCCGCTGAGAATGGGTTTGATACAACGCAGCTTAAAGGTGGCCAGGATGCCGCTGCCGGTGCGCTGGCGGCTCTGCCCCTGGCCGAATACGGCGGCGTACTGGAGCTGCAGCCCCTCCAGCACATTGGCCGGCGATTCATCCTCCGAATAGAGAATATTGCGGTTTTCACCGGCCCCTTCAAAGAGCGGACCTGGCACAAAGGGCTGAGTCCCCACCGCACTCTCGTTGGCATCCACCACCTGAAAGGGACCGTTGGGGATGGTGAGATAGAGCGAGAAACCGGAAGCCGTCACCCCCGAAAGATCGGCGAAGATTTCCAGGGTGATGGTCTGGCCGACCCGCGCCGAGAAGCGGTCGCCATTAAAGCCCGGGATGCGCACCTGGGCGCTCTGGGCAAGACTTCCTTCCCACATCAACAGCAGCAAAAGCAAGGGCAACAATCGTCTCATTTGCGCTTCCTATGGAGAGTCCCTGCAGGGGAACGCAAAATACGTGCCTTGTCTTTCCCCTCCCTCCTCCCTTTTCAGTCATCCCCTTTCTTTTCAATAATATAACTACTCAACCACGCCTGAGTTTCAATCGAACCCCCGGTCCAGGAGAGGAAGTTCTTTCCGCAAACGCAAAAGTGCCACGGAGCCAAAGCCCCGTGGCACTTTTACCGAACTGAACCTGGTGGTTATTTGACCAGGGTCATCTTGCGGATCTGCGAGAAGTCACCAGCCTCGATGCTGTAGAAGTAGACGCCAGTGGCGACTCCCTGTCCAGCATTGTCGGTGCCGTCCCACTTCAGGGCGTACGCCCCGGCCTTCATCCGCCGGTCCACCAGGGTGCGGATCGACTGACCGACCTGATTGTAGATGGTCAGTTTCACCTCCCGCGCGGTGGGCAGGTCGAAGCGGATCTCGGTTGAAGGATTGAAGGGGTTCGGGTAATTCTGGTGCAATGCGGCCGCCATCGGCAGCGACTGCGCCTTCTTCACCCGCATGGACACCCCGCGGAAATCGCTGTTCACCAGGTCGCCGGAGGCGATTTCGAGCTGACCAGGATCATCCCCCAGTGCGACAAAGCGGATGACGGCCAGTTCTGCCTCGCCACTGGCGGACCACTCGCGGCCGACGCGGCCGGCACCGACGGTGATGACGCCGGGCTGCACCTGCTGGTAGAAGAGCGTTCCACGCGGATTGGCCTTAAAGATCCCGCCCTCAGTGACCGCCTGGCTGTCGCCCAGCGGCTTGACCTTCTCGGGATCGTAGGTCAGGGTGAAGCCATAAGCGGCCACATCCTGCATCCCGGTGGCCTTGGCCTTGACCTCAAAGGTCCGGCCAGCCCACCACTTCTCGACCTCTTCGACCCCTTGCAACTCCACCAGGGCAGAGGAGTTGTCGCCGGCGATGCTGGTGCGCTTGAAGACCGGCGGTGCCCCGTACCCATCGTTGCCGAAGTTGGTGGTCACCAAGATCAGGTCGAGCGAGTTGATGACGTTGTCCTTGTTGAAGTCCGCGTCCCGCACAAAGGTCGGGCTGGACGGAGTCAGGTTCCAGCGGCTGAAGATCAGGTTGGCATCGGCGATGTCTACCTGATTGTCGCCTGTGGCATCGCCGCCGCGCAGGGCCGCCAGTTCAGTAGCGGGTGAGAGCGCGCCCAGTGCATCCGACCCGAAGATCGGCCTGATGTTGGCCGTGCTGCCGTTGAAGAGCCGGAGCGTATCGCTGCGGCCCGAGATGAAGCCCCTGGCCTTCACCGTCAATTCATAGGTCCCAGGTGGGACCTCGGTGAGGGTGAAGGTACCAAAGGAGTTGCTGACCACATTCACCGAATCTTGCAAGACACCGCTGACCCGCACCTGCTTTACATCATTGGTGGCGATGTACGAGGTGTCGGTGATGTCGTTGGTGCTGCCGATCTTGCGCAAGTGTACGTCCAGGCTGTCGGAGTAGTCATTGGAGCGACCTTCCAGGGGCACCGTGGCGATGATGCGGGCCCGAGGCACCAGCTTGATGGTGGCCTCCCTGGTCGAGGTGGCCATCGACTGGTTGTTCTGGTAGAGGGCGCTCTTGCGACCCGACTCGATGGACCAGTCGATCGTGGTATCCATCGACGCACCGCCGGTGTAGCGCTTGACCTTGAGCTTGATCCGGGCAGCCACCTGGGAGCTGTCAAAGGGTGTTACCGTGCGGCCGATGGCCTCACCCAGGATGACACTCTCCACGAAGTTGAGCTCGTAGAACTGGTCCGTGCCAACCGTGGTGTCGTTCTGGGCGATGGTGCTGGCCGCCTGGAAGGCACCGGTGGAGTCTTTGAAAGGCTGGAGTCCGGCCGTGGAAGCGTCCATGTCGATCAGTTCAAAGTATCGGCGCGGCACATTTAGGTGCAGATCCATCAGATTGACGCTGCTGCCCTGCGAGTTGACCAACACGTCCATGGTCAGGGTGTCGCCCGATGCAGCGGTCATTGAGCCCGGTCCCAGCTCCATGCTGAAGATCGGGTCAGTGCCCACTACTTTGAGGGCACCCGGGGCCTTGGACAACACGGCCCGCTGCGCCTGAGAACCGATGCCGGTGGCGATGGAGTCCAGCCGCCCGTTGACAAAGATATTGTCACCGAACTGCGGGTCCATGCTGCCGGCGATGAAGATGTCGTATTCGATCGGCGTGCCGCTGATGCCGAAGGAATGGGTCTTGGTATCCCACATGAAGAACTTGGGATCGCTCTCGCGGATGGTCTGGATCTGGCTGGACACGTTGTCGCGGCCCTTGATGCTGTTGACCAGGATCACCTGGCCGCCGTTGGCAGTGTTGTTGCCTTCCAGTTGGGTCAGGGTCGAGTACAACCCCTTGGGTGCGGCGTAGAGACGCAGATACGCGTCGTCGGTGCCGGTGCCGTCGTCGATCAGGAAGGAATCCCACTCGAGGCGGACGATATCACCGTTCTTGACGATCTGGCCACCCGAGGGCGGTGTCATCATGGTGACCTTGGGCGCCGGCGATCCGGGGGTCTGCTGCGAACCCAGCAGCAGCACCGCCCCACCCACCTGTACCCGGGTGTTACTGAGGCTATCGCGCATCACCGCATACACCCAGGCCGTATCCGTGGTGCGGCCAACCTGGTACACATTCGGCTGACCACCGGAGGTGCCGTTTGGCTTGGGCCGGAAGGTCTTGGGCAGCGCGCTGGGCGGATTGCGGAAATCCCAGACAAACTGGTCGCCGCCGCCCTCATCGTTCTCGCGCAGACTGCCCTTGATCAACACTGCACCGCTGTCGATCAGCGCCGTCGAATCCGTGCCGCTGAAGTTCTTGCGCTGCGGGTCGAGCCCGATGTAGTAGAGCGAGATGATCGCGTTGCCGTCCAGATCGCGATCCGAACGGCCGCGCTGCCACTCCAGGGTGTAGCGGTCCTGCTGGGTGCTGTTGAGCTTGTTTACCGTGCCTGTCAGCGGCGCGGTGAACTCGAACGAAGGCGAATGCCGCACGGCCAGGGCCTTGGTCGAAGCGCTCAGGATCGTGGTATCGCCGTCGGAGACCACGGTGTAGATGGTGTAGCTACCCTGAGCCAGGATCGAGTCCCGGCTGGCGCCCTGAGTCGTGACGTCAAAGGTGAAGTTGACATCCTCTTCCGAGCGCAGGGTGTCAGACTTCTGGATCGCCGAAGCCCCGCCCAGGCCGAGGGTCAAGCTCGGGAAAGTACCGGTGACCTTGACACTGTCGCGCGGGATGCTGGCATTGGTGGAGAAGAAGAGCCGCACCTGCGCGTTGTCGTCGTAGTCCTTCACCAGGAAGTTGATCTTGTACGGATTGGTCTTGCTCAGGTTGGAGATTTCGCCCGTGTCCACGGTATCGCTGGTCACCGGGGCCAGGCTCTTGACCAGCGGGATATGCCGCACCCGGAGCGGACCGGCGCTCACCGCGTAGACCGGCGGATTGACCAGGTCGTCGGCCACCAGATAGATGTAATACTGTCCATCCGACGTCTTGGGCAGGGCGGCAAAGCCCAGGGCGCGCAGGGCGGCACCCGGATCATCCCAGGTATAGCTCTGCGTGTTCGACGCGGAAGTGCCCTCGGTGAAGTCGTTGGAACCGCTGGCAGCATTAACCGTCGTGTTGTCCTGCTCGTCCACGATCAGCAGACCAAAGGTGCGCACATCCTGCACATTCCTCAGGCCCTTGTCGGGATAAGCGTACAGCTCCATCTGCAACCCGGTGGTCGAAGTCAGGACATTGGTGTCCGAGTCGAAGAGGATGTATTTGATGCCCGCAGTCTCGTTGGAGAAACCCGACGAGGCGGTGGTAGCATCTGGATCGGTGACCTGCACCACCGGGGCGACATTGGTCGCCACGATGTTGATGTTGGCGCCCATCCAGAAGTAGGAGCCGTTGGGCGCAAAGTTGACGGCATTAGCAGCCGCTCCGGCGAGCCCGTATTCGGTGGTGATCCCCTGGACGAAGGTGGCATCACGCGGTTGAAAGTTGGCACCAACGCTACTCGAGGTATCCACGTTGATGCTCTGGGTCGAAGAGTCGGTCAACACGCCGCCAGTAGTAGTGACGGTTCCCAGCCCACCACCCCTGGCCGAGGAACTGGCCTGGATGACAAAGAGGTTGCTGGCCGAGTCGCTGCCCAGCACATTCAGCTTGACCATCAGGCCGGTCTTGTCGTCGTCGTCACCCCACTCTGCAAAGCCGAGGGTGCCGGAGTCGTCGACGTTACCTTCAAAGATACCGTTGTCATTGTTAGCTTCAGAGGCGCTGACCGCCCCCTTGAAGATGCCACCGGCGTCTCCGGGATTGAGCGAAGTCACCCCCAGAGAGCCGAAGCCGACCCGCCGCCACTGGCCGGTGAGGAAACCGCCTGGTGCCGCCGAGGAACCTGGGGTAGCGCCGCCGATGCCCGACCCATTGACATTGTCTGGCACCGTGACAGAAACCAGGTTCTTCAGGGCTGCCGCCTGCGGGTTGATCGGATTATAGGTCAACAGGTACTTGTTGGCGCCGGTGGGTACCGAGATATCGGAGTAGGTCACCACCCTGCCGATGACCTTGAAGTACGGCAAGGGCTGGACGTTGGTCTGGTGCAGGGTCGCAAAACCCCGCCCAGGGGTGTTGGCGTACTGGGAGGCAGTGGTGTTGAAGAAGCGCCTAGCTCTGTTACCGATACCTACACCAGGGCTCCGGGGTGAGCCGCCCACGAAGGTCAGGTACACATTGCTGTCTCCCGACCGCATGGCGATGTCGGGCGAGAACAGATCGCGGCTGGTCGACTGCACGCCGTCGTCGTAGGTGGTCGAGGTGCTGGCCACCACACTGCTGTTGCGCGCCGAAGCCACGACCTGGGGCAGTTCCCATTCGGTGCCGTTGTAGCGGGAATAATAGAGGGAATTGGCCTTGCCAGCTATACTGGCGCTTGCCAGGCTGCCGCCCAGGGCGCGCGGCCCCTTCTCGCTGGCACCGCCGGAGAAGACGATGTGCAGATCACCCCGCGACCCGGGGACGGCTTGGTCTACCCAGGCAGAGACCCGGTCGACAAACCCCCAGAACCCTTCGACCTGATAGATGCTGCCCTGCTGGAACAGGCCGCTGCCACCGACATTGTAGTAGGCGGTGCCGGCGCCGGTCGGGAAGGCGTACTGGGTGGTTCCCCAGGTGGACGCACCGCCGGTCGAGCCATCGTAACTGAAGGTGTTGTAAGCGATGTTCTCATCCGCTCCCGGAGAAGCTGCCAGAGCGTCGGTGTGCTTCCACAAGATGTACACCCGGTCCGGGGTGCGCTCCTTGTCCACCACCACCGTCGGGAAGAGATGTAGTTTCCCGGCGCCAAGAGCAAAAAGAACGTTATCTCCTAAGAACGCGGTGGCATCTATGCCCAGGTTGGTAGTGCTGGTGTTGAAACTACCCACAGTGGCCCCCACCACATTCTGGTTCCAGCCGGTGAGACCGACATTGCTCCAAGAAGTGGCGGGCACCGTCTTGTGGTAAATCGGAGACGCGACACCTATTGGGCTAAAGAAGACCACATGGAGGGCGTCATCGTCGCCGATGGCAATATCCGGAGAAACGCCCGAGGAAGCATCGAGATCGATGCGCACCCCGCCGGTGCTGCCCACCGTGCCCAGCGAGCCGATCCGCACCTGCTGGGCCGAGCCGGACTTGAGGCTGTCGGCATCCATCTTGGCCAGCATGATGTCCTGGGTGGCCGTGCCCGTCTGCCGTTCATAGGCGACGAAGATGTCGTCCGTGGACGTAACCCCAAGGCGCGGGAAGGCGCACTTGCGGCCAGGCCAGGTGGCGGCGGTTGTGGTCGAGGTGTCGTTGATGACCACTGCGCTGTTGGCCGGCAACCAGGTACTGCCGCCGTCATTGGAGTAATTGAAATAGATATTATCGAACTGGCGGGTTAACCTGCCGCTTCTGTAGCGATAGGTCTGAAACCCATCCGCAGCCACATTCACACCATTTATACCGTCCGGCGACTGGTCCATAGCATAGGCGATGCGCGGATTGCCCTTGCTGTCCAGCACCATGTCGACCGTGGAAAACCCGCTGGTCATGGCGAGGTTGGTAGTGATCATGTCAAAACGCAGCGACCCCGATACTGCTACGGTGTCGGTAAAGGTTTTGCCGCCGTTGAAGCTCTTGGCGTAGACCACACCATAGGCCGGAGTGGTGGTGGCGTCTGCGGAGGTGCCGAAGCCGGTCACCGCATTGCCGCGCGCCTGAATCCAGGCGCGGTGGATCACGCCATTGGCGTCCACCGCGATGGCCTGGGACATGTACCCGGCGGTCTTGGCGGTGCTAAAATAGGGCACCGCTTTTTCGACCTTCTGGAAATTCCCGGTCACTGGGTTGGTCGAATTGGCGGCTTTGTTTAGATCGACAAGGACCGTGATGTCCTTGTCGGTCACAAAAGCAGCACTGCTGCTGCTGTCCGAGGGGGAGAACCCCACCGGAGTCCGATTCTCAAAGATGGGCTGGGCAGACGCCAGGGTCGCCAACCCGAAAATGAGAACGAACGCGAGAAAACTCTTAAGCTTTGGACTCATATTTCGACGCTCCTTCCATGGACACAACTTGGATGACTGAAAGCGGAATATAGCAGCCGGCCACCGTCGACTTCCCTATCGACGGGGGGCCAGGCCCTTCGTAGCAAAAGACCATCGGACCCGCCCCTACGGGTCCTTGAGTCTGGTTTTTTGAAGGTTATGCGACACCTCCTTGCCATCTGGCGGCAAACAAATGTGGATGGATATGGCGATTGTTTTTTCATCTCATGTTGAACACTACCTTGGGGAACAAGTTTTTTCACAGCTCTATATCCGTGGACAACTATTGGCCTTATTTCTTCTTATCGGCAGCCAAATTGCGAACTTCAGAACTATTTTCCTTCCGGAACTTGAACCCACACGACCCCTTCCCTTCTCTGTTTTTTGGCGCTGTCTTCCGATCGATGGTCTGTGGGCTTAGGGCGCTGCTGTACTACTTTATCGGATGTTGGAGCCTTTTTTTGAGGACTTAATTTCTCGCTGCCGGCCCGCCGCGCCTTGCCAGTTCCGAGACGGCGGTTTATATTGGAAAGATTGAAGGAATATGCGAGCCGGTTCCTAGGGGGGAACCGGCTCTTTTCCGCTTTCAGTCCCTGTTGTGTCCCTTTGGGTGGGGATATTCATCGCCAGGCCCGCAAGAGTCTTAGGGAGCGCGCCAGACGATGAGGCCTTGGTGAGGGACATGGACTTGGCAGCAGGTTTAAGCAAGGCATGTGCCAAGCACGTTGTATCACGTATTACTTCTAATTTAATTTGTTGTTTTTAATACAATAACGCCAATTACTGTCCTTGCTGAGATTGTAGCTACACTGGAATTTTTTGCCCGCACCCCCAGAAAAGGAGCCCCGCGTTGCCAAAACTTAGAGCCTCCAAGAAGAGTCTGCTGCAGAGCCGCAAGGCCCAGATCCGCAACCGCGCTACCCGCACGGCCATGCGCTCGGCCATCAAAGCGGTGCGCACCGCCGCCGACCCGGCCGTGGCCAAGCTGGCGCTGGTCAAAGCCGCCTCACAGATCGACAAAACCGCCAAAAAAGGCGTGATCCATAAGAAAACCGCTGACCGCTACAAATCCCGCCTTACCAAACTGGTTCAGAAACTGGCCTAGTTTCCTGGGGGCCCGCCCGCCACCGGGGGCGGGCTTTTTATGGCTGTGGGGTTCGCCCGCCAGGGAGTGGTCCCCTACCTCTTCCTGCTCCTCGTCCTGCTGGTTTTCCACGTCCGCAGCCTGGGCAACGGCTTTCATTACGACGACGAGCACTCCCTCTTAAAAAACCCGCATGTCCGCAGCCTGGAGGCCCTGCCCTCCTTTTTCACCGACGCCCGCACCTTCTCCGAAAATCCCACCTACGCCATGTACCGGCCCCTGGTCGTCGTCACCTATACCTTTAACTATGCCCTGAGCGGCTATACGGCGCGCGGGTACCTGGCCTTCAACCTGGCCATCCACTGCCTGGCGACCCTGCTGGTCTTCCACCTGCTCGGCCAGTTGGGTTTTGCCCGGTTGCCGGCCCTGGCAGGTGCCCTGCTTTTCGGCCTGCACCCGGCGCAGACTGAGGTGGTCAATTATATCAGCAGCCGCTCCGAATCCATGGCCGGCCTCTTCAGCCTCGCCGCCTTTTCGGCTTATCTCCATTCGCTGGACGCACCGGCCCGCCGGCTATGGCTCCCTCTGTCCCTTTTGGCCTTCGCCCTGGGGTTGTTGAGCAAGTCCACGGCGCTGGCCCTGCCCCTGCTGCTGCTGCTCCATCACTACCTCCTCGCCCCGCGCCGGCCGCTGAAACCACACCTGCCCTACTGGATCCTGAGCAGTCTCTATGTCTTTCTCTATGCCGCACTCTCGGGCCAGGGCATCGAGAAGGCCTCCCAGGTCCGCGATTTCTCCTCCCAAGTCGCCACCCAGGCCAAGGCCCTGGTCCACTACCTGCTCCTGAGCATCATGCCGGTACACCTCAATATCCAGCAGCAGTTTTTCACCTCAGCCAGTCTCGGTGCCGCCCTGCCCTTGCTGGGTCTGCTGGTTTCCCTCAGCCTGGTCTGGTGGGCCTGGCGGAGCGGTTCCCCCTGGGTCCCCTTTGCCCTGGGCTGGTTCCTGCTCAGCCTCTCGCCCACGCTGGTGATCCCGCTCAACATCTTGGTAAATGACCACCGCCTGTACCTCGCCCTCTTCGGCATGGCTTTGCTGGCGGCCCACTGGCTGACGGAGAGCCGGGCGCACTGGCCGCTATGGGTCCTGTGCCTGTTGCTGGGCGTGCTGTGTTTTGTGCGGGCCGGGGTGTGGCGGGATGAATTGACCTTGTGGCAGGACGCGGTGCGGCGCGCGCCCTTGATGGCCGAAGCCCAGTACAACCTAGGGTACGCCTACCACCAGGCAGGTGACCTGGAACACGCCCGCCAGGCGTATGAAAAAGCGGTAGCCCTCAGCCCAGCCTATACGCGGGCCCAGGTCAATCTGGGAGCGGTTTACCGGGAACAGGGCGCCTTGGGAAAGGCCGCTGCGGCGTTTGAACAGGCGCTGGCAACCGAGCCGGGCATGGTGGAAGCGCTCAACAACCTGGGGTTGGTCTATGCGGGACAGGGGCAAAGCGACCGAGCCATCGCCCTGTACCAGCAGGCCCTGGCGCGCGCCCCTGAGCAGGCGGAGATCTGGCTCAATCTGGGGCTGGCCTGCCGCGACAGCGGGCGGCGCGAGCAGGCCGTCCTGGCCCTGGGCCGGGCCATTCAGCTGGACCCCGCCCTCAAGGAACGATTTGGCCCCTGAAGTAGTGGGCTACTCGAAAACCCGGGTGCTCAGGTAGCGCAGGCCGTCGTCGCACAGGATGGTGACCACCTTCTTTCCCGGCCCCAATTCCCGGGCCACCACTCCGGCCATGTGTACATTGGCCCCGGCCGAAATGCCCACCAGCAACCCCTCTTCCCTGGCTAGCCGGCGGGTCATGCTGTAGGCGTCGTCGTCGCTTATGGTGCGCACCTCGTCGATGACCGCGCGGTTGAGCACCTGAGGCACGAAGCCGGCCCCGATCCCTTCTATATAACTGAAGCCCGGTTCCCCTCCCGAAAGCACCGGCGACCCCTGGGGTTCCACCGCGATAATACGCACCTGCGGCAGCACCGCCTTGAGGGCCTCTCCTACCCCGGTGATCGAGCCACCAGTACCCACCCCGGCCACAAAAGCATCGACCTGCCCCTCCATCTGCTCGAGGATCTCTGGGCCGGTGGTGCGTCGGTGGATCTCCGGGTTGGCCGGATTGGTGAACTGTTGAGGCAGGAAGTACTCGGGGTGTTGCTGCTTCAGTTCGAGGGCCTTGTCGATGGCCCCCCGCATGCCCTCGGCCGCCGGGGTGAGGACCACCTCGGCCCCGTAGGCCTGCATCTGCAGGCGGCGCTCGCGGCTGGCGGTGTCGAACATGGTGACGATCAACTTGTATCCTTTGACTGCCGCCACCAGGGCCAGGCCGATACCGGTATTGCCGCTGGTGGGCTCGACAATGGTGCTGCCAGGTTTAAGCTGACCGGCCGCCTCGGCTGCCTCGACCATGGCCAGAGCGATGCGGTCCTTGACGCTGCCGCCCGGGTTAGTCCCTTCTATCTTGGCCCAGACCTCGGCCCCGCCCTGGTCCACCACCCGGTTGAGGCGGACCAGGGGAGTGGCGCCGATCAGTTCGAGGGCATTGCGGGCTTTCTTCATCTTGGCTCCTGGGAAGTGATGTTTTCGAGGGTCTGCAGGCGTTGGCGCAACTGTTCTGCCAAAGCCGGGGGTGCCTGGTTACTGTTGAGAAAAGTGCGGTAACTGGCGGCGGCCTCGCGACCCAGCCCCAGCCCGTCCTGCGCCCGCCCCAGACCATAGGAGAGCTTGGTTGTGCCGGGAACACGCGCCAGGCCCTGGGCAAAGATCTCGGCGGCGCGCTGGTACTCCCCCTGGTGCAGGTACAGATCACCCAGATTGTAATAGGCATCCCCGTGGGGGCCCAGGGCCAGAGTCCGCTGGTACGCCTGGATCGCCTGCGGGTACCTGTCGGTATCGAAGTACAGATTGGCCAGATTGAAATAGGCCTCCACCAGATCGGGACGCAGCGCCGCGGCCTGCTGGTACTCGCGCTCCGCTTCGGCCAGCAACCCCTGAGTCCGGCAGAACACGCCCAGTTGCAGGTGAGTCTGTGCCACTTCCGGGCGCAACTGGACGGCCCGCCGCAACAGGGGTTCGGCTTGGGCGGCCTTGCCGGCCTGCAGGTACAGCGCCGCCAGGTTGACCTGGGCCTGAAAGAAATCCGGTTCCAGCGCCAGGGCCCGGGCATAGGCCGCCGCCGCCTCGTCGAAACGGCCGACCTGGCGCAGGGCATTGCCCAGATTGTAGTGGGCCTCCACCGCTTCGGGGGCCAGTTGCGCCGCCCCTTGGTAGCTGCGCAGGGCCTCGGGCAGGCGCCCCTCCTGTTCCAGCGCCCCTCCCAGGTGCAAATGGGTCCGGTACATACCTGGGGCTTTGGCCACGGCATCCTGCCAGAGGCTCAATTCGTCGCGCCACACCTGGCTGCGCTGGTGGGCCAGCAGTCCCAACACCAGCAGCACCCCGACCCCGGCCCAGGCCAGCCGGTCCTGCCGGACCACCACGGCTGCCAGGCCCAGCGAGACAAAAACCAGAGATCCATATAAGCGATGCTCGTTGACCAGCACGTTCAGGGGCACCAATGAGGCCGGCAAGAGCGCCAGCACCGCACCCCCGGCCAGCAACCAAGTCGATGCGCCCCCCTTTCCCAGGTGCCAGCAAACCGCGCCCAGCGACCCGAGCATCAGCGTCGCCAGCACCACCGGCAGGCTGAACAGAGAAAGGGCTTCGGCGAAAGGGTGCTCAACGCTCAGGTGCAGGGGCACGGCGGTCAGGTATATATAATAGACCCCGGCCTTGAGCTGGGTGAAGAATTGCACCGCCAGGGGGCGCACCGGTTGCCCCAGGGCCTTGGCCACCATCGACTGGGTGAATAATAGGTAGAGACCCGCTGCCAGCCAGTAGCCCAGATGGAAGCGCCAGCGCCGCGGACCCACCGCCGGCTGCGACCACTCGTACAGCGCTAAGACCAGCGGCCAGGCCAGGGCCGTGGACTTGCCCAGCAGCCCGCAGACCAGCGCCCCCAGCGAAACCCCATAGAGCCAAACCGGCCCTCCCCGCCGCCAGTACGCGTAGGCCACCAAACTGCCCAGACAGCCGCAGGCCGCCAGGGTCTCGGAGCGGCTGCTGATATAGTTGACCACCTCGACCTGCAGGGGGTGCAGCGCAAAAAACAATGCCCCCAGGGCCGGTGCCAGGGCCGAACCCAAGAGCGAACGCCCCAGCAGGTAAACCAGGAAGGTACAGACCAGGTGCAGGCCCCAGTTCACCAGGTGGTACCCGGGCAGCCCATACTGGGAAACCTGGTAGTTGAACGCGTAGCTGACCAGCAGCAGCGGTCGGTACATGGCCCGCTCCGGCTGCGAGGAGAAGAGCTGGGGATCGACAAAAAAGCGCCCTAAGTTCCCCAAATCCCGGATGTGCGGGTTTTCGACGAGGGAATGAAAGTCGTCGTAGTGAAAACCGTTGCGAAAGGAGCCGGCGTAGACGCCCAGCAAGAGCAACGCCACCAGGCCCAGGAAACGTGCTGGCGAAGTAAAGAGGCCCATTAAAAAGGAGCCAGGCACCCGTCTGGAGTACCCCGCCGCACGGCCGGGATCAATACCCCCCGGCGATGGCCGGCACGATGGAGACCACGTCGTGGTCCTTCAGGGCGGTTTGCGCCCCGTCCAGGAAGCGGATGTCTTCCTCATTGACGTAGATATTGACGTAGCGGCGGATCTCCCCACTCTCGTCGAGCAGCTTTTCCCGGATGCCCGGGTGGGCCTTTTCCAGGTTTTCCACCAGTTCGGCCACGTTGCCCGCCTCGATCTCCACTTCAGCCTGGTTTTCGGTCAAGCGGCGCAGCGGAGTGGGGATATGTACTTTGACTGCCATCGATTTCCTCCTCAGATATTTTTATGGTGGTATTTGAGACCCGTCGATCTTATTCAGTTCCCCCGCAGCGCGCCGGCCCAACCCGCTGGCCGGTGCCAATTGCACCACCTGGCGGTACGCCGCCGCCGCCCCGGACCGGTCACCCTGTGCGGCGCAGAGATTGCCCAGGTTGAACCAAGCTTCGAGGCTGCCGGCGTCCAGACTCAGCGCCTGGCGGTAAGCCTCCTCGGCCTCGGCCGGTCGCTGCAGGGCCCGCAGGGCCACCCCGCGCAGGACCAGCAACTGGGGGTGCCGGTGCCGGGCCAGGGCGCGGTCAAAATGGCCGAGCGCCTGGTACGGGTCCTGCTGATAGTTGAGGGCGATGAGGCCCAGTTTCTCCTCGGCTTCCCCCCCAGCTTCGCCCGCAGCCAGCGCCTGACGGTACTGCAGGGCCGCTTCCTGCCATTGCCCCTGGGCCATCTGCACCGCCCCCAGGTTGAGTCGGGCCGGGATATTGTCCGGCGAAGACTGCAGCAGGGCCGCGAACTGGGCTTCGGCCTCGGGCAGCCGGCCCTGTTTCATATACAGAGACCCGAGGTTGTTGCGCGCCCCCGGATGCTGGGGCCGCAGGGCCAGCGCCTGCAGATAGGCGGCCTCGGCCTCGGCCAGGCGTCCTTGCGCGGCCAGGGCGTCTGCCAGGCGCAGGTGGGGCTTGAGCATCAGGGGGGCGTGGCGAGCCGCATCCTGCCACAGGCTCAACTCGTCGACCCAGGCCACGCTGCGCTGCAGAACCAGCAGCGCGAGCACAATATAATACACACCAATCGCCCCCCAGGCCACTGGGCCGCGCCGGCCAGCCAACTGGCCCAGGGCCCAGGCTAGACTCAGCGCAAAACCGATGCCCGCCAGGTAGAGACGGTGTTCGTTGACCAGCACTACCAGGGGCACCAGCGCCGCAGGCAGCAGCAACAGGATTGCCCAGGCCCCGGCAAAACGGCCTCGTTTCCAGGGCCACAGCGCCAGGACCAGCGACAGCAACAGCGCCGCTGCCGCCAGCACCGCCCCATCATATGAGTTCCGGGCCAGGGAGAACTGGTGCTCGGCGCTCAGGTGGACCGGCATGACCAGCAGCAAAAGATAGTAGACCCCCGCCTTGAGCTGGGTCCACAACTGCACCCCGTGCGGACGGATGGGTTCGAGCAGAGCCTGCCCCACCAGTTCCCGGGTGAAGAACACATACCCCAACACCAAACCCGCAAAGGCCAAGAGCGCTGGCCAGCCACGCCGCAACGCCAGCCAGCCTCCCCTGAACCACTGGCACAGCGCCAAGACCGGGACCAGGACCGCGGCCACCGACTTGGTCAGCAAGGCCAGAACCCCGGCACCCAACCCGACCGGCCCCCACCCTCGGCCACCGCGCAGATGGGCCAGACAGGCCAGCAAGAAAAAGCTCGCCATCAGCAATTCTGAGCGGCTGCTGACGTAGTTGACGGCCTCGGCGTTGACCGGACTCAGGCCAAAGATGAAAGCCGCCGGCAAGGCCAGCCCCCCCTGCCCCAGCGCCAAGAGCAGGCGGTGGACCAGGCCGGCGTTGATCCCGTGGATCAGGGCATTGGCCAAGTGGTACCCGGCCGGCTGCAGCCCCCCTGCCGCATAGTTGAGGGCGTAGGAGACCAGCAGCACCGGGCGGTACATGGCGCTTTCGGGATTGGCGGAAAAAAGGGTCGGATCGAGAAAGAAGGCCGGGACCTCGGCCAGGGTGCGGATGTGGGGGTTGTTGACCAGCGAATGGAAGTCGTCGTAGTGGAAGCCGTGGCCCCAGGTGTTGAGGTACAGGCCGGCGGCCGCCAAGGCAACTATGACAGTGGCCCGGGGCCCGCGCCAGTCGAATCTCATGGCCGGCGGGTTAGTCCACCACCACCAGCTCCACCTCGGCGAAATCGCGCACACCCTCGTCCCAGGCGAAGCACTTGGACGCCTGCACCTTTCCCTGATCCACCGACAGGACCAGGTAGGCGGCGTCGGGGAAATCGGGCTCGTCCCCCATCATGGTCATGGCCCGCTTTTTGTCCTCTGCGGAGAAGTACGCCGGGCAATCGATGTGGGAGTGGTAGAAACCCGAGATTTGCCCACCCGATTGCTCGGCGCCGGCGATGAGCCGGCTCAGTTCCCTAGGGTCGATGAAGTAGGCGGTGCGCGAGGTGCGCGGGTAGTCAACGGGATTTTCGTCGTGAAGCCGGTCCTGGATGTTCTGGCAGAGATGGACCTGTGCGTATTCTTCGCCCCTGCCAAGGCTCAGGATTCCGCAGCACTCCGCCGGGTACTCGGCCAGGGCTTGGCCGTACAGCCGCTCCAGATCTTTCCTCTTCAATTTCAGCATGCCCTCTCCTCAGTCTTGGGTCGCCACACTCACTGCCCCTTTGAGGGCCTGGCGCCACATCGGCGTGCTCATGTACTTGTCGCCCCCGTCGCAGAACACGGTCACTACCACCCCCTCCGCCAGTTCCCTGGCCACCTGCAGGGCAGCCCAGCAGGCAGCCCCCGAGGACTGCCCCACCAACACCCCCAACTCCCTGGCCAGTTTGAGGGTGGTGTCGTAGGCGGTATCGGTTTCCAGCAGAATCTTGCGGTCCAGGAAGGATTCTTCATAGATCCCCGGCACAATGGAACTGCCCATGTGTTTGAGTCCCTCGATGCCGTGGAAGGGCTCGGCCGGCTCAGCCCCGATGACCTGGACGCGCGGGTTCAACGCCTTCAACCCCCGCCCGGTTCCCATCACCGTGCCGCTGGTCCCCATGGTAGCCACGAAATGGGTGACCCGCCCCTGGGTCTGGGCCCAGATCTCCGGGGCGGTGGTATCGCGGTGGGCCTGCCAGTTGGCGGGATTGTTGTACTGGTCGGGCTTAAAGTAGCGCTCCGGTGCGGCCTCGTAGATCCGGCGGGCTTCGAGGATGGCCCCGTCCGAACCTTCACCCGGATCAGTGAACACCACCTCAGCGCCATAGGCGGCCAGGATGGCCCGCCGTTCCTGGGTAACGCTGCCCGGCATGGCCAGCATCACCTGATACCCTTTGGCCGCCCCGATCATGGCGTAGGCGATGCCGGTGTTTCCGGAGGTCGAATCGAGGATGATCTTGCCCGGCTGCAGTTGGCCGTCACCCTCCCCTTCCTCGATCATGCGCCGGGCGGGTCGGTCCTTCACCGACCCGCCGGGGTTGAAGAATTCCAACTTGGCGTAGACTTCTACCCGGGGCGGAAGGGAGGGGTCGCGCAGACGCAGCAGGGGGGTGTTGCCGATCTGGTCCACCACTGAATGGCCCGGGGGTCTGCCGGGCGGTGCCGCTGGCTCCACGCCGACCTCTACTCTACCTGACCGCTGCGCAGGGCTTCGATCTCCTCGTGTAATTGGTGCAGTTGTTCGTCGCTGGCTGTCAGTTCCTGAGCCAGGGCCTTGCCCTGGATCTCGGTCTCCTCGTAACGCCCCATCATCGTGCGGCCCACATTGCGGTAGATACACAGGCAGATCGCCGCATTGGAGCGCATTAGCCGGTCAAAAGCGGTTTTGCCCAGTACCAGCATGCTGGACTGCTGGATGGCCCGCACCGTCGCGGTGCGGGGCTGGCCGGTGATCAGTCCCACCTCGCCCACCAGGGCCACGGGCTGGATGGTCGAAAGCTGGCGGTTCTCCGCGTTGAACACCCCCAACAGGCCGCTGAGCAGGATCGCCATATCGTTGCTCTGTTCCCTGACCTTGCACAGGGTGTCCCAGGGCTGGACCGTGCGCCGCTCGCACAACTGGAGTACGGTCTTGACGTTCTCTGCCCCCATATTATTGAAGATGGGCACCTTTTCGATAATCCGCAGCAGTGCTTTGGCCCTATCGTCCTCCAAGAATCACCTCCAGTCGGTTCCTGAGGCCCTGAGACTCAGCCCAATATATCTACGGCCTAACCGAGATGTCAAAGTGCCCATTAGGAAATAACTGCCACATGGTGTGCAAGCCCAGGCCCAGCAACAATCCGTCAATACCCTCGATTTGGCGCAGGGCCAAACCATTTTCCGCCTTCCTTGACAGCCCAGCTAGTGTGGCCTATTATTAGATTTTTCAGTCAAATAGACCTTCGAGAGGACCTCATGTCCACCGCGATCGAACCCCTGGGCGACTGGCAACGCACCCACCACTGCGGCGCCCTGGGATCTCCGCATATCGGCCAGCGGGTCACCCTGATGGGATGGGTGGCCAAACGCCGCGACCACGGCGGTGTCATCTTTGTGGATCTGCGCGACCGCCACGGCATCACCCAAGTGGTCTTCAACCCCCAACACAATCCCGCAGCGCACCAGAAAGCCGAGGACCTCCACAGCGAATATGTGATCGCCGTCGAGGGCTTGGTCCAAACCCGGCCCGAAGGCATGCTCAATGCCCGCCTGGCCACCGGGGCCATCGAGGTGAATTCCGATACGCTCCGGGTGCTCAACACCTCGCCGCCCCCGCCCTTTGCCATCGACGACAGCACCGAACTGGGCGAGGAATTGCGGCTGCGCTACCGCTACCTGGATCTGCGCCGGCCCTCCATGCAGCAAAATTTATTATTGCGCCACCGGGCCTACCAACTCACCCGCCGGCTCCTCGATGGTCTAGGATTCATGGAAGTGGAGACCCCCTTCCTGATCCGCAGCACCCCCGAGGGGGCCCGCGACTACCTGGTCCCCAGCCGGGTGCACCCTGGTAAGTTTTTCGCCCTGCCCCAGTCGCCCCAGATCTACAAGCAAATCCTGATGGTCGCCGGTTACGACCGCTACTTTCAGATCGTCAAGTGCTTCCGCGACGAGGATTTGCGCGCCGATCGCCAGCCCGAGTTCACCCAGATCGATATGGAGATGTCCTTCATCAGCGAAAAGGAGATCATGACCGCGGCCGAGGAACTCATCGGCACCCTCTTCAAAGAGCTGATCGACGTCGAGCTGCCCCGGCCCTTCCTGCAGCTTACGTACCAGGAGGTGATGGATCGCTTCGGCTCCGATAAACCCGACCTGCGCTTCGGGCTCGAGCTGAAAGATGTCGCCGCTGCGGCCAAAGCATCGGAGTTCAAGGTGCTCCACAGCGTGTTGGACGCCGGCGGCCAGGTCAAGGGCATCAATGTCAAAGGCTGCGCCACCTTCTCCCGCAGCCAGCTGGACGAGTTGATCGCCTTTGCCCAGCAGCTGGGGGCCAAGGGCCTGAGCTGGATCAAACACACCCCCCAGGGCCTGGAGTCCTCCATCGCCAAGTTCTTCCCAGCCCCAGCCCAGGCCCTGCTCACCGAGGCCTTGGCCTCGGAACCGGGCGACCTGTTGCTGCTGGTCGCCGACCAGCCGGCGATGGTCGCCAGGACCCTGGGCGCCCTGCGCCTGGAACTGGCCCGGCGCCTCAAGCTCTTGCCGGCCGGGGTTTGGCGGCCACTGTGGGTGACCGAATTCCCCCTGCTGGAACACGACGCGGAGGCCAACCGCTACGTGGCCATGCACCACCCCTTCACCGCTCCCTTGGAAGCCGATGTCCCGCTGCTGGATACCCAACCTTTGGCAGCCCGGGCCCGGGCCTACGACTTGGTGCTCAACGGCAACGAGATCGCCGGGGGCAGCATCCGTATCTTCCAGCGCCCGCTGCAGAGCCGGCTTTTCGAGCTCTTGTCCATCTCCCAGGAAGAAGCGGCCGAGAAATTCGGCTTCCTGCTCGAAGCCCTCGAATATGGGGCCCCGCCCCATGGGGGTATCGCCTTCGGTTTTGACCGGGTCATCGCCCTCTTGGCGGGGGTGGATTCGCTGCGCGAGGTCATCGCCTTTCCCAAGACCAACAAGGCCGTGGGCCTGATGGAAAACGCGCCCGGCCAGGTCGATCCGGCACAGCTGAGGGAATTGGGCATCCAGTTGCGCCCCTGAGCTTTGCCCGCCTTGCTTTCCGGGCTGTTTTGCCTATCTTTCCCCACGACGCGGCGGTTTTCTGCGCCCGCGTTCCACCCTCTCCAGGAGTCGTTCGCCCTGCGTCTCGATTCCTCAACAACTGCCCACAAGACCAGTATCTCCATCGCTGAAGTCGATTCCCTGAGCCTCCTGGGCCACAACGACCGGCACCTGGATCTGATTGGGGAAAACTACGGCATCAATCTGGTCGTACGCGGCGAGAAGCTACTGCTCGACGGACCTGCTACAGGGGTGAGCCAGGCCCGCGAGCTGCTGACCCATCTCATCGCCCGTCTGCGCCAGACCCCCCGCCTTTCCGGCGAGGAAATCCGCGCCCTCATCGCCCGCGAACTGCAGCAAAGTGATCCCGCCCCCGCCGGCGAGAGCGAAGGTGCCATGCGCACCTACAAGGCGGCGGTGCGGGCCCGCAGCAACGGCCAGGCCCAATATCTGAAAGCCATCGAGGCGTATGACATCGTCTTCGCCATCGGCCCGGCTGGCACTGGTAAGACCTATTTGGCGGTGGCGGCGGCCGTCGCGGCCCTGCGCCAGAAGCAGGTCTCCCGCATCGTCCTGGCCCGGCCGGCCGTGGAGGCCGGCGAGAACCTGGGCTTTCTGCCGGGCGCCCTTGAGGATAAGGTAGACCCCTATCTGCGCCCCTTGTACGACGCGCTGCACGACCTGCTGGAGCCCGAACGCCTGAAACGCTACCAGGACATGAAGATCATTGAGGTGGTGCCCCTGGCCTATATGCGGGGCCGCACCCTCAACGAGGCCTTCATCATTTTGGACGAAGCACAGAATACCACCCCCCAGCAGATGAAGATGTTCCTCACCCGGCTGGGCAGTGGGTCCAAAGCCACCATCACCGGGGATATCACCCAGAGCGACCTGCCCCGCGAGCAACCCTCGGGCCTGGTCGAGATCCAGAAGATCCTCACCAGCATCCCCGGACTGGCCTTCTGCTACCTGACCGATCAGGATGTGATCCGCAATCCCCTGGTGCAGGAGATCATCAAGGCCTACGAGCGCCACGAGCAGGCGGGAGATCCCGGCCCCGCCCGCCAGGGACGCTGACCCTCCCGGCCCGGCAATGGACCTAGAGCTGATCAGACGCTGGTGGCCCCGCCTTTGGGCCCGCCGCCACAAGCCCCTCTGGAACCCCCAGAGCTTGCGGATCTACCGGCTGCTCTTGGCCGGTGCGGTCATCGGCCTGCTGGCCTACCTCTCGCCGGCCCAGCGGCCTTACAATATCAGCCGGCTGCGGGTGGGCAGCGTCGCTCCCGAACGCATCAATTCCCCCTTCCTGTTCTACGTCCGCAAAAGTGAGGAACGCCTCGAAAAAGAACGCCAGGAGGCCGAAAGAGCCGTGCCCACGGTCTTGCGCCAGGCGCCCCAGGTGCAGGAACAGCAATTGGCCCGCTTGGACTCCTGCCTCGCCGTACTGATCGCCGATCTGAGACTGCAGATGCCCGAGGCGGCCAGGCAGCGGCGGCTGCAGCGGGAGCTGCCCCAGCTGCTCGGCGCACTCTCGACCGCATCGGAGCGGACCCTGGCCAAGTTCTTCGCCGATGCCACCCCAGCCCAACTGGAACAGTTCCAGTCCTCCTGCCGACGCCTGCTGAACGAGCTCTACACCCCCGGTATCGTCTCCTCCAAATCGGAAATCCTCAACAGTTTCAACTCTCAAGTGCGGGTGGGCGAACGCGAGCTGGCCATCGATGCCATCTACAGCCAGGAGGCCCTCGAGAAGGGCGACCTGATCCCCCTGATCGAAGGCGCCGGCATGCCTGCCCCTCCAGAGGCGCTGACGGCGGTCCACGAGTTACTCCGTTTTTTCATCGAGCCCAACCTGACCCTAGATGCCGGCGAGACCCGCCGGATGCGGGCCGAGGCCAGGCGCAGTGTGGCCCGCATTCAGCGGCCCTACCTGCAAAACGAAATGATCATCGACAAAAATGCCAAGGTCGAGCAGGACCACGTCGAGGCCCTCAACGCCCTGGCCGAAAAGCTGGCCGAGCAAGAACTGGCCGACCCGGCCACCCGGCTGCTGCAACTGGCCGCCGCGGTGGTGATCTCCGCCTTTCTGGTGCTGATCTTTGGCTACTATCTCTCCATCCTCGAGATCGAAATCTACCAGAAACCAGGGCACCTGCTGCTGCTGGCCCTCATCGGCGGCGCCACCGTGGCCGTGGCCTCCTACATCAAGGCCAACGAGATCCACACCTATCTGGTGCCCACCCCGCTAGCCGCAATGCTGATCACCATCCTGCTCAGCCCCCAGGTGGGGCTGGTGCTCTCGGCCCTGCTGGCCCTCTTTGTGGGCAACATCTTCGGCGACTTCTCGGTCTCCCTGGTCTGCGGGCTGACCTCGGCGGTGGCCGTCTATACCGTGCGCCACGTGCGCCACCGCAACCAATTCTACCGCGCCATGATCTTGTTGCCCCTGTCCTACGCCCTGCTCATCGCCGCCACTGACCTGTCGCGCTTTGTCGCCCTCGACGAGGTGTACCAGCACCTGTTGCCTGGCATCTTCTCCGGGGTGGCCGCCCCCATCCTCACCACCGGGCTGCTGCCCATCTTCGAGAGTCTCTTCCACATCACCACCGACATTACCCTGCTGGAACTGTCCGATCTCAACCGCCCGCTGCTGCGCGAACTGGCCATCCGGGCACCGGGGACCTACACCCACAGTCTGATCATGGCCAATCTCTCCGAGGCGGCGGCCGAGGCCATCGGCGCCAATCCGCTGCTGGCCCGGGTGGGCTGCTACTACCACGACATCGGCAAGATGATGAAGCCCGAGTATTTCACCGAAAATCAGGGCCTCCAGGGGGGGCGCAATCCCCACGACCACCTGACCCCCACCATGAGCATGCTGATCATCACCGCCCACGTCAAAGACGGGCTGGAACTGGCCGAGGAACACGGGCTGCCCAAGTCCATCGCCGACCTCATCCCCCAGCATCACGGCACCACCGTCATCGAATATTTCTACAACCGGGCCGTCGAGATGGGAGTGGAGAAGATCCGCCGCGACGATTTCCGCTACGACGGCCCCAAGCCGCAGACTCGGGAGGCCGGCGTGCTGATGCTTGCCGACTCGGTGGAGTCGGCAGCCCGCACCTTGGTCGAACGCACCCCCAACCGGGCCCGCCAGCTAGTGCGCAGCATTGTCCAGCAGAAATACAGCGCCGGAGAATTGGACGAGTGCAGCCTGACGATGAGGGACCTGCACAAGATCGAAGAGAGTTTCATCCCGGTGTTGATGGGCACCCTGCACAGCCGGGTCGACTATCCCTGGCAGCAAAATGAAAAAAAAGCCCGCAAAGACCTTGGCCATCCTCTGCAGCCCAGGAACACCTGAGTTGCCGACCACCCAGCACCGCCGCCTGGCGCGGGTGGGACGGGCTGCCATCGCTGCTCACCCGCTGGGAGGACCAGTCCAGCTGGTGCTTGCCGGCGACCGGCAACTGCGCCGCCTCAACGCCGCGTACCTGGGCAAGGACCGCAGCACGGACGTGCTCTCCTTCAACCTCGACCCCGGCCCCGAGGCCCAGCTGGGTGGCGCCGCGCCGATATGGGGGGAGATCTACATTTCTCTGGCTCGTGCCCAGGCCCAGGCCAAAGAACAGCAGGTGCCCCTGCTGACCGAACTAGCCCGACTGTTGGTCCACGGCCTGCTGCACTTGGCCGGCCACGACCATGCCGACGAGGACGGTCTGCGTTTTATGGAAGGGGAGACCGAACGCCTGCTTTTGGAAGCCGGCCTGCTCCCCGCCACCCTCACCGCTACTGCTCTGGCCAGCAGTTTTTCCGCAGAGGAATAGTCCCAGCTTGGAACCTCCCTTACTGGTATCGCTGGTCACCGCCGCCCTGGCCCTGATCGCCCTGCTGCTCTTGTCCAGCTACGAGGCCACCTTTGCGGTGCTCTCCCGCTCGGCGCTGGAAAAGATGCAGGAGAACCAGGTGCGACGCGCAGGACTGATGCTGCGCATCTACGAGCCCCGCCACCGCCTCTTCCTGCTGGCCCGCCTGGGCCAGGCCTTCGCTACCATCTTTCTGGCCCTGGGCCTGGGCTGGGCCGGCCAGTTCTGCGCCCCTATGCTGGGGGGTTCGGGCTGGGCGACGGTGGCCGCGCTGCTGCTGGCCGTGCTGCTGACACTGGTCAGCGCCCTGCCCCGCCGCATCCGTTTCGAAGAAGAAGGCGCGCAACCCAGAATCCCAGGACTGGCGCTGGCCTTCATCCCCCTGCGCCTGGCCCTCTGGCCCCTGGTGCTGCTGGTCGAACGACTGGACGCCGGCACCCATATCCTGTCGGAGGAACTGAAGGCGGAGAAGGAGGAGGAACTGCGCAACCTGGTCGAAGCCGAGAGCGAGACCGGGGTGCTGGAAGAGGGCGAGCGCGACATGATCCAGGGAGTCTTCGGCTTCCACGAGACGATCGTCCGAGAGGTGATGGTGCCTAGAGTCGATATCGCCGCCGTGGAGCAGACCGCCACCTTGGCCGAACTACTGCACGTTATTGAGGACACCCGCCACTCGCGGGTGCCGGTCTACGAGGAGACCCTCGACCGGATCCTGGGCATTGTCTACGCCAAAGACTTGCTGAAACTGCTGGGCCGTCCAGACCTGGATCTCAATACGCCCTTGCAGGTTTTTATTGGGCAGCCCGATCCGCCCTTTCTCCACGAAGGTTTCTACGTCCCCGAGACCAAAAAGATCGACGACCTGTTACACGAGATGCGGGTCAGCCGCACCCGTCTGGCCCTGGTGGTCGACGAGTACGGCGGCACCGCTGGCCTGGTGACCACCGAGGATCTGGTCGAGGAGATTGTCGGGGAGCTGCAGGACGAATACGACGACGAGGAGGCGCTGTTCCATTGGGCCGAGCCCGGGCAGGTGCTGATCGTCAACCCGCGCATCCACATCGACGACCTGAACGAACTGCTGGAGACCGACCTGCCCAACGAGGGCTTCGAGACCCTTGGCGGTTTCATCTATGATCACCTCGGCCAGGTTCCCGACCAGGGCCAGCATTTCACCGTGGACCGCCTGCAGATCGAAATCCTCCAGGTAGAGGGCCAGCGCCTAGCCAAGGTCCGGATCCGCCGTCTGCCCCTGTCCGAGGCTTCCCCGCCAACCGATCTGCGCTGAAGCCCTTGCGCCGGACCCGGTGGTGGCATATATTATCCTCCACAAGATGCGGGGTGGAGCAGCCTGGTAGCTCGTTGGGCTCATAACCCAAAGGTCGTAGGTTCAAATCCTGCCCCCGCTACCAAATTCAGACGCAACCCTCGATGCTCGCCGGGGGTTGCGTTTTTTGTTTCCGCGCCTAACGCAACGCAGAAGCGAACCGCGAATTATTTC